>NZ_JALBUR010000024.1:0-29924 GCF_033971865.1 Grylomicrobium aquisgranense
GATAAAGAATTCAGGAAATTCTGATTAACGAGCATATCATCACCTCAACTGAAGTCATGATAAGTTATAGATATTAACTTGATGTACTTGTTCGGGTACATCAACTATTTATTTGAAAATAGCGTTGCGCAAAAAAGCGGTTCACTGGCAATTGCCAATGAACCGGCTGGTTATTACTGATCTTTTTTTTCTCTGTCATCAATGAGATTGCCTGCATCTGCGTGCTTGTCCATCTTTTCCTTGATGACTTCAAACAGGGCAGTCGATCCTTCTTTGGTCCTGCCCTGTCTCTGCATGACGGTGTTATAGGAAACATGATGTTCTTTCCAGTCACCGCCGCCGTTGCTGTCATTGAGCAGAAGGGGCTGCAGATTGTCCATGGCATGGGCAAACTTTGCCTCGGGTGTCCTGTTTTCCTCAAACTCTTCAAACAGAGCACGCAGCTGGATCTTCTGATCTTCCGGCAGAATGCCATAGATTCTTTCAGCTGCCTTTTCTTCCCGCTCATGCTGGGTCTTTTTGCCCTGATCGTCATAGGCATATGTATCACCGGCATCAATTTCCACGACATCATGCAGTAAACACATGATCATGACATGGGCGATATCAACCGGCTCATTGCTGTATTCCTGCAGAAGATAAGCCATCACAGCCATATGCCAGGCATGCTCGGCATCATCTTCTCTTCTGCCATGATTACTCAGATGGGTTTGTCTGAGAATATTCTTCTCTTTGTCCAGTTCCAGAATGAATGACAGCTGTTTCTGCAGACGCTTGTTTTCCATATCTTCTCTCCTAGTATGTGTAATGTTCTTTGATTCTCTTTTTCAATGCGGCAAAGGTTGCTTTTTCGCCCTTGTTCTGTATCATTGTCAAAGCCTCTTCCAGAGCCTTTGCTGTTTCCGGATGCATATACTTCTGATCATTGCGGGAAAGGTAATAGGCAAGGGGGCTGGCATCCGTATACTTTTCCTTCTGATATACCTTGCAGGCCGCCACACGGTCGCATACCATTTCAACAACATAGTTGTAAGGCATCCTGATCGGCTGCCATCTGCCATCAATCATATCGTACCAATATTCCCAATGGTGTCTGTTTCTGCCCTTGTGGTGCAGCCAGCCAAGCGAATAGCCTTTGATCTGCTTTTCCTTCATGTAAGGGGACTTATCACCCTGGAAGTACTTGACGGATACCCAGAATTCACTGGGGGAATACTTGGAAAGATCATGGGTGAGGCCCTGATCGTACAGGCCGCAGGCAAAGCAGTTCTTCATGACCTGGAAGCGGTGGCTGTCAATGGTATGCAGGTGGTGGATGAAACGCCATGCAAGTGATTTCTGTGCGGGATTGGTTTGCATAGATACGATTTTAAAGCAAATGCCGCGCTGGTCAAGTTGCCTGTTATTCAGTAAGAAACGATGCTAAAATAGAACGCAGGAGATTGCAATATGAACCGACATGAAGAACGAGAAAAGGCGATGATCACCGTCTATGAGGATCTGCTTGCCGAGCGGGATCTGGATGAGCTGATTGAAGATACGTATCAGATGAAAGTGGAAGAGGTGGATCCATATTTTGTGGATGTGATTCGCACTGCCATCAAGAACAAGGACCGCTATGCAGGCTATATCAATGAAGTGCTCAAGGACTGGACGTTTGACCGTCTTGGCATGATTGAAAAGGCTATTCTGCTGAATGGCTGTGCAGAGTTTGATCTCAAGCAGCTCTCTGCTGCCGTCATCATTGATGAATCGGTGGAAATGGCACGCAAATACTGTGACAAGGATGCCTATAAGCTGATTAACCGGGTACTTGATGTCATATGAGCGGGAGAAGGATTGTTCCGGTCAGCACTCTGGTCCGCTATCTCAAGGGCCAGCTGGAAGGAAATCCCGTCCTGCATGGTGTTCTGATTGAAGGCGAGATTTCCAATCTGAGAAAACCTTACAGCGGACACTGGTACTTTTCTTTGAAAGATGATACAGCTTCCATGGCTTGTGTGATGTTTTCCTCACGCAACCGCAATGTCAGATTTGATCCCAAAAATGGTGACAAGGTCATCGTTCGGGCAGATGTGACGGTGTATGAGAGTGAAGGCCGGATGCAGATGATGGTCGATGCCATGAAGCCAAGCGGCATCGGTGATCTGTATCTGCAGCTGGAGGCATTAAAGAAAAAGCTCTCTGCTGAGGGACTGTTTCAGGACATCTATAAAAAGCCATTGCCGCTGTATCCGATGTCAATTGGTATTGTGACCGGCAATCATACCGCTGCACTTTCTGATGTACTGGTTACATTGAAGAAGCGCTGGCCGATTGCCAAAGCAGTTGTGTATCCAGCCGCGGTGCAGGGAGAAGGCGCTGCTGTTCAGATCATAGATGCTTTGCACAAAGCAGATGCAGCAGGTCATGATATCATCCTGCTGGTACGTGGCGGTGGATCTCTGGAAGATCTTTGGTGTTTCAATGATGAACAGCTTGCCCGTGTCGTCTTTGCCATGCATACACCGATTGTGACCGGTGTCGGCCATGAGATTGATACAACACTGGTAGATTATGTATCTGATCACCGTGCCAATACGCCAACCGGTGCCGTGGAAGCAGCGACACCGGATATTCACGAAGTGGAAGATCTGCTGCATACATATCAGACCCGCATGATTCATCAGATGCAGGTGCGGATGGGCAATGCAGAGAAACAGCTTGTGCATCTTTCTTCTTCGCCGGTATTAAGCAGGCCGGAGAATCTGTATAACCAGAGACAGATGAAGCTGGATTATCTGCGGGAGAGAATTCTTGGCTATACATCTGTGCTCAAGGAAGAGCGGAATCGCTTTGAACAGTTATCACATAGCTTGTCACAGCAGATTCATACCAAAGAGAGTCTGCTGATGCAGAAGAGCATGGATTACCGCAGCCGTATGATGATGGCCTGCCTTGGCCGCATTCATCAGGAACAGTCCGAACTGCGCAATCTGCATACACGTCTGTCAACAGATGAGAAGATGGCGCTGGAGCGCAGACGCAGTGATCTGGAGAAACAGATGCGGCTGCTGGATGCCTATTCTCCATTGAAGATATTGGACAGGGGCTATGCGGTTGTCAGTAAAGATGGCAGTGCCGTGCATGATGTTTCACAATTGCAGACTGGTGATATGGTAAAGATACGGTTTGGCGTGGGCAGTGCATCTGCCGCGATCCGTGATACACGAAAGGAGCCTTGATATGGCAGCGAAGAAATTAACTTTTGAAGAGAGCATGGCAAGACTTGAGGAAATTGTGAGTGCTCTGGAGCAGAATGATGCCCCACTGGATCAGACGGTTGCCATGTTTGAGGAAGGTCTCAAGCTGGTGAAGTCCTGTGATGCGTCTTTGAAGCAGTTTGAAAGCAAAGTGAATGAGATTGTCAAAGAGAATGGCGGTGAGCAGAATGAATGAATCGTTTGATGATGTGTTAAACAGATACATGAATGCGCTGCCTGCTTCCCGTGTGCAGGAAGCGATGCGCTATTCTCTGCTTGCTGGCGGCAAGCGGATCCGTCCGAGATTATTGTTTGCTGCAGCAAAAGGATATGATGTGCCGGAAAAAGATGCACAGGCATTTGCGGCTGCGCTGGAGATGATTCATACCTATTCTTTGATTCATGATGATCTGCCGGCAATGGACAATGATGATCTGCGAAGGGGCAGACCAACCTGCCACAAGCAGTTTGATGAAGCAACAGCCATTCTGGCGGGTGATGGTCTTCTGACTTATGCCTTTGAAGTGGCAGCCGGTGCACCGGTATCGGCTGAGAAAGTGCAGCGCAGCATTTCCATTCTTGCCAAGATGGCCGGACCTGCCGGCATGGTGCTGGGCCAGTGTCTGGATACAGAAGAGCCCATTAACAAGCCGGATTGGGAAGCGCTGCAGAACATTCATCACAAGAAGACGGGATGCCTGCTGTCAGCACCGCTGATGATTGCGGCTGTTTTAGCCGGTCAAAGTGAAGAGGTTGTCGCATCCTGGCATGATCTGGGAGATGAGATGGGGCTTGCCTTCCAGATTCAGGATGACATCTTCGATGTTGAGCTGACCAGTGAACAGCTTGGCAAATCCAATTCGGATGCGCGCAATGACAAGGTTACAAGCGTGACGCTGCTTGGCATTGAGAAAGCAGAAGAAGTGATGAATATGCTGTATGATGACAGCTGCAAAAAGGCAGAAACATTTAAGGGGTTTGACGCCAAGGAACTGATCACACTGATTCATTCAGTTCAAAAGCGGAACAAGTAACATCGCATTGAACATATTGGAGTAATCAATGAATCTGTACGATATTAAAAGTCCTGCTGATATTAAAGACATGTCAATTGATGAG
Source organism: Grylomicrobium aquisgranense (assembly GCF_033971865.1). Lineage (NCBI taxonomy): Bacteria > Bacillati > Bacillota > Erysipelotrichia > Erysipelotrichales > Erysipelotrichaceae > Grylomicrobium > Grylomicrobium aquisgranense. The sequence continues at coordinate 4,362 of NZ_JALBUR010000024.1, forward strand.
CTCAATGAGCTTGCGGCACAAATACGCCGCTTCCTGATTGAGAGCATTTCGCATACCGGCGGCCATCTGGCCAGCAATCTGGGCGTCGTGGAACTGACCATTGCCCTGGATTATGTGTTCAATACACCGTGCGACAAGGTATTCTTTGATGTCGGCCATCAGTCCTATACGCATAAAATCCTGACCGGGCGGGCATCACAGTTTCCAACCCTGCGGCAGTACAATGGCCTTTCCGGCTTCCAGAAGCGCTCAGAAAGCATTCATGATGTCTGGGAAGCAGGACACAGCTCGACGTCGCTGTCTGCTGCCCTTGGTATGGCCGTTGCCCGTGATCTGAATCATGACGACTATGCTGTGGTGCCGGTGATCGGTGATGGCTCGATGGGATCCGGCATGGCCTTTGAAGCGCTGAATGAGATCGGCTATGAGAAGCGCAAGATGGTCATTGTTTTCAACGACAACAACATGTCGATCTCGCGCAATGTCGGTGCCATGACGTATAACTTTGCCAGACTCAGAGCCAGCGATGGCTATAACAACTTTAAGGATTCCCTCAAGGAAAACCTGAACAGGAATGAATTCGGCCGCGGCATTTACCGCTCTTTGAAGAACATGAAGAACTCGATCAAAGAGAACATTGTCGATACGGGTATCTTCGGTCAGTTCAATCTGGAATATATGGGTCCGGTGGACGGCCACAACATTCATGATCTGATTCAGGTGCTCAATGTGGCCAAGAAATATGACGGGCCGGTAGTCGTTCATGTCATTACCAAAAAGGGCAAGGGCTATCTGCCCTGTGAGAATGACCATGAAGGCAAATGGCATGGTGTCGGCCCGTTCAATCCGGATACCGGCAAGCCACTGCATGATGTACCGGCTGGCTGGGTGCCGTGGGGCAGGCTGTTCTCTGATACGGTATGTGATCTGGCGGACAGTGACGATCGCATTGTAGCCATCACACCTGCTATGATACAGGGGAGCTTTTTGCAGAGGTTTTTTGCCCGCCATCCGGACCGTGCCTTTGACTGCGGCATTGCCGAAGAACATGCAGCAACCTTTGCGGCAGGTCTGGCCATCTCAGGCAAGCGGCCTTATCTTGCCATTTACAGTTCCTTTCTGCAAAGAGCCTATGACCAGATCAACCACGATATCTGCCGCATGGATCTGCCGGTAGTGATCGGAATTGATCATGCCGGTCTTGTTGGCTCAGATGGTGAAACCCATCATGGTATCTATGACATTTCGATTCTGAAATCTCTGCCGCACCTGATTTATGCCCAGGGCAAGGATGCCCCGGAATCCAGAGCCTTGATCCGGCTGGCATTTGGCCAGAACCATCCGTTTGCCATCCGCTATCCAAAGGGTGTTGTCAAAGAAGAAAAGCAGGAAAATGTGCCGCCGATTGCCATTGGCAGCTGGACCAGTTTTTCGGCAACGGACCATGACAAAGCATGGGTATTGACCTATGGAACAAGTGTGGATGTGATCTTTGACAAGCTCAGGGTCAACCAGATTCCTGCCACTGTTGTCAACTGCCGCTTCTTCAATCCGATGGATGAGGACATGCTGCAAAAGATTGCGGACAGTCATCTGCCGGTATTGGTCTATGAGACGGATATGAAGGCAGGAGGACTGGGAGAAAGCATCATTGCCTGGTTTGTGGATCATGATCTGGACGTTCATATTGAGCAGATGGGCATTGGTGATGTCTATGTGCCGCAGGGTGCAGAGACGCGGCTGCGCCATGATCTTGGCATTGACCTGAATGCATTTCTTGACAGACTGAACAAACTTTTATGATTAAAAACCTCTATATTCAAAACTTTGTTCTCATTGATGAGCTGAATCTGGATTTCACATCCGGATTCAGTGCTTTTACCGGTGAAACCGGTGCTGGTAAATCGATCCTGATCGATGCGATCTCTTTGCTGAAAGCAGAGCGTGCCAGTGCTTCGCTGGTCATGAAAGGCAAAGAGAAGGCAATTGTGGAAGGCACGTTTGATCTAAGCCATGACGCGCATGCCTGCCGCATGCTGCAGGAAGCCGGCTTTGACAGCGATCATGATGTGACGTTTACACGCGATATTGCCGCAAATGGCAAAAGCACTGCCCGCATTGACCACCGTATCGTAACATTAGCCTTGTTAAAGGATGTGCTGGCAAATGAAATCGATATTCATGGCCAGCGTGACAACGCCTATCTGCTCAATACGAGTCTGCATATTCATCTGCTGGATCGTTTTCTTCAGGATGATGCGCAGCTGCAGAAAGTCATGCAGGCATGGGATGCCTGGAAAGCTCTGGAAACTGAAAAAGAGCAGGCTTTATCAGATACCTACAATGAGAATGATCTTGAATATTTCCGCTATGAGATTCAGGAGATTGAAGAGGCGGATCTGAAAGAGGGAGAAGAGGAAGAACTGGAGGCAAAGGAAAAGCAGTACCATGCCATCCAGGATTCCTTTGAGAAGCTGAATCAGATTTTCACGCTGTATGATGACAGCGTTTCAAACAATCTTTATGACATGCGTAAGTGGATCAGCGCTCTGCCTGGTGATGATCAGCATCTGGATGAGATCCAGAACCAGTTTTCGGATGCGTATTACAGCATGACGGATGCCTTGGAGTCTCTGCGCCAGATGAAGGATGAGATGGACATGTCTGAGGATGACATCAATGCCATGGAGGAGCGTCTGTTTACGATACAGAAGCTCAAGCGCAAATACGGCCATGACATCCCTGCCATTCTTGCAAAGAAGGATGAGCTGCAGAAACAGGTGGACCGCTTTGAGCACAGACAGGAATTCCTGGAAGAGATCAATGCAAAGATCAGGAAAGCAAAGCAGGCCTACGACAAGGAAGATCATATTCTGCATGATATTCGTCTCAAGGGTATCCCGTATCTGAATGCACAGGTCAATGCCAGACTGAAGGAGCTGATGCTGCCAAATGCACGCTTCCAGGTGGAAATGATCACAGGTACACCCACTAACATTGGCAGCGACCATGTGCAGTTCATGGTTGCCATGAATGCCGGTGAGGATCTCAAGCCGCTTGCCAAGACGGCATCCGGTGGTGAACTTGCCCGTTTGATGCTGGGCCTGAAGGTCATTTTTACACACCTGCAGGGCATTGAAACAGTGATCTTTGATGAGATTGATACTGGTGTATCCGGCAAGGTAGCAGGCAGTATCGGCAAAGAGATGAAGGCATTGTCAAATGACTGCCAGGTATTTGCTGTGACACATCTTGCCCCGGTAGCTGCCTGGGCAGACCGTCAGTACCTTGTTGCCAAGCATGTGAAGAATGATGTGACACGTACGACGGTATCTTTGCTGGATGAAGCACAGCGCATTGATCAGCTTGCATTGATTGCCAGCGGTTCCCTGAGTGATGCATCGCGTCAGGCCGCAAAGGAGCTGCTGGAAAGGAGCCATGCATAAATGGCTCATGTATATTTTCATGTTGATCTGAATGCCTTCTTCATCAATGCTGAGATTCTGCTGGATCCCAGCATCAAAGGCAAACCGGCTGCTGTCAGCGGCAATACAAGGCGCAGTGTGGTATCAACGGCATCCTATGAGGCAAGAGCCTATGGTGTCCACTCTGCCATGCCTATCCAGGAAGCGATCAAGCTGTGCCCGGATCTGCTGGTGCTGCCGGGGCATTATGCTTTCTATGAACAGTTATCATCTCAGTTTATGTCCATTGTGCGCAGCTATACGGATGAAGTAGAGCAGGCCAGTATTGATGAATGCTACGTGGACATGACAGAACCGATCTCTCATTTCCAGCATCCTCTGGATCTGGCTGTGCAGCTGCAGCAGAGAATCTTAAAGGAAACAGGACTGCCTTGTTCGATTGGTGTTGCACCAAATATGTTTCTGGCCAAGATGGCATCGGATATGAAAAAGCCGATGGGAATTACGGTATTGCGCATCCGGGATGTTGAGCAGAAGATGTGGCCATTGCCGATTGGTGATATGCGCGGGGTTGGCAAGAAGACAGAACCATTGTTAAAAGAGCTTGGTATTATGACCATTGGCGATCTTGCCAGATATCCCAATAAGAATGCGCTGGTACCGATCTTTGGCAGGAATACGGATGCCATGCTGGCAAGGACGCATGGCTATGATGACCGTACGATCGTCAAAGCATGGGATGCCAGATCCATGGGTGTTTCCGAGACCATGCTGGAAGATGTGACAGACTATGATGAGATCAGAGGTTTGTTCCGTTCTTTGAGCAGAAGGCTGTCGCAGCGGATGAAGGAAGAACGCAAGCTTGGCACGAGTGTTTCGATCCGGATCAAGTACTTTGATTTCCGCAACGCAGACCGTTCGATGAAGATTGCCAAGCCGATCTGGAAGAGTGAGGATATCTTCCACTATGCCATGACGCTGTTTGATGCCAACTGGGATTCTCAGCCGGTACGTCTGGTTGGTATTTCTCTTTCCGATCTGAAACGTGCGGATGAGATGGTATCCCAGCTGGATCTGTTTAATCAGGATGCTGCCAATAAGGAAGCAACCAGTGCGATCCTGTATGATCTGAACAAGATGGCCAACAGTCCGCATCTGTTTGTGCGGGCAAGTGATCTTTTGAAGGATAAGGCAAATGGAACTCACTGAGGCATTGCAGGAGTATCTGAGCAATCAGATGATCAATGAAGGCAAAAGCATGCATACGGTGACTTCCTATAAGGAAGATTTAAAGCAGTATCTTGCCTTTGTGAAAGAAGAGGGGATCGCAGATACAACTGAGATCACCTACAGCACTATTGATGACTTTATGAATGAACAGGCTGAAAGCAAAGCATCCTCGTCATTGACACGGATGGCAGCCGCCATTCATTCTTTTCATCACTATCTTGCCTTCATGCACAATGAGAAAGATCCCAGCCTCAACCTGCAGGTGCACCGCAATGAGAAACGTCTGCCCATCTATTGCAGCAAAGAAGAAATTGAACGTCTGATGGGATCCTTTGATGATACAATGCCATCACAGCTCGCTGATCATGCCATGCTGGAAATGATCTATGCCTGCGGCTTGAGAATTTCCGAAGCCGTCAATATGGAAGTCAACCGGGTGGATCTGGAAAGTGAAAAGGTAAGAGTATTAGGCAAAGGCAACAAAGAGCGGATTGTACCAATTGCTTCAGGTTCCTGTGCTGTCTTGAAGAAATACTTTACAACGGTGCGGCCATTGTTTGTCAAAGGGAGTTCGCCATACTTCTTTATCAATCACTTTGGCAGGCCGTATAATGCAAGATATATCCAGCGCTTACTGCATCAGAAGTGCCTGGAGCTTGGCTTTATGAAGCATATTACGCCGCACAAGCTGCGCCACAGCTATGCGACTCATATGATGATGGGCGGTGCAGACCTCAGAAGCATCCAGGAGATGCTTGGCCATGCGGACTTAGCGACAACAGAGATCTACACGCATGTGCAGAACAAGCAGATTTTTGATGCCTATCAGAAATTTCATCCAGGTGAGCTGGATCAGCAGATTGATATTGATGTGACAAAGCTGCACAATAACAATAAGACGAAACACAACCACTGATAAAGTGAGGAGGGATGACGATGAAAAAAGCTGCTGTGCTGTTTCCAGGTATTGGCTATACCAATGACAGGCCGCTGCTGTATTATGCCGGCAAACTGGCAAGAAAAGAGGGGTATGACCTGCTGAAGGTCCAATACAGCCAGGATCCAAAGAGTGTCAAGGGATCGCCTGAAAAGATGCAGGATACACTGAAAGAATGCCTTCACCAGGCATCTATCCAGCTGGAAGAAAATAATCTCGCTCAGTATGACCGGCTGTTGTTTATCTCTAAATCCATTGGTTCCTTCATTGCCATTCAGGCTGCTACAATGACATCTGCCTGCGTTGATCAGATCCTGTATACGCCGTTTCCTCAAGCTTTAGATCTATTCAAAGATAATCAGGAATTGATTGGCAGATGTATTGCATTTAATGGCACAAATGACAGCTGGATTGATGTAAACGAAATTGAGACAGCAGCAAAAAAAGCAGATATTGATCTGCATCTGATCCAGGATGGCAACCACTCACTGGAAACTGGAAATCTGGAAACAGATCTGGATAATCTCAAGAAGATCATGATGACAACAAAGACATTCATCGAGGATTTGAAATGAATAAAAAAACACTACAGGAAATTCTGGCATATCTGCCGGGCTTACAGGACCACCCTGACAAGTTTGCATACTATGGTGAACCTGCAGATGCATTCTATGATGAATATGATGCGGAGGATGAACATGGCAATCATCTGGTGATCTCACAGGAATGCAATGAGATGTGTGAGACGATCGGTGCTGATCTGCAGAATGGAGAGTCCTGGGAAGACTGGTTCAGCCAGCAGAACAAGCAGCCGGAAAATCTGCAGAAAGATTTCAAACCAGAAGATATGGATGAACAAGCGATCCGTGCAGCATTGTTATATCTGATTGACAGTCTGTCATTCAATGATGATCTGATTGATGCCTTGAAATCAGGATACTTCACAAGACTGATCGAACAGCTCAGCAGGATCCCGGCAGAAGAAGAACTCAATTAAGATAACTTTAATTAGAAATGTCGTATAACATACATTATGTGAATATCGGAGTTACCACAAAACTGTCAACTTTTGTAAAACATTTATTGATGCTGGTATTTGCAATGTTTTGACTTAAAAACACTGACTGTAAAAAGTTGTCAGTGTTTTTTACGTTTTAACTCATTCTATGCACGTTATTGAGCTGCCGCTCAAGCGCTTTTACCTGTGCTTCAAGCGTCCGAATCTGCGCGTTCTTTTCCTCAAGTTCACGTTTGATTTGCATGCGTTCTGCTTCTTTGGCAAGCAACGAATTCATGAGCTGCTGGTCGATTGTGCCGGAGCGGATATAGTCACGAATGACTTCCTGACGCTTTGATTCATATTTTGGACCGACGCTGTTAATAAGGTCTATTACAGGCTTATAAGACTGCTGCTGATTCGAATTTTTCTTATACAGTGCCTGACGTGTAACTCCTGCATACGTACAGAAGGCATCGACCGAAAAAGATACCGTCTTGAAGTTTTTGAACAGGTGGTTCATCTGGCTGCTCTGGTCAATAAGGAAATCCTCTGCCAAAAGCAGATATTTCTGTGTTCTTGGCGGGAGGTCTTCGTACTTCTGTGAAAACTTTGACAACTCTTTATTTATAGCCTTGATCTTATCTGCTTCTGACACGGCTGCACTTGCTAAATTGTTGCGGTTTCCCATGTTGTAATCTCCTTCTCAGTGTCCTCAATACTGTCGATAATTGCTTTCATTTCAGGATGTTTCTGGATGACATAATCACTCCCCTTCCGATTAAGCAGGTCTTTAAGTTCCTCCATTTCCGGCTTCAGAAGCGATTTGCAGATAAACTGTGCCTTATACAGTTCCTTTTCTGCCTCCTGAACATATTCATTTTTAGTGTTATAGAGCACGGCTTCTTCACAGTTACGAAGCTGTGACAGGTGAAATGGCATGTCGAAGTATAAATGAGACTGATTGCTGCAGAGGCCATAAGCACAATAGATGCTGTCTGCGTTATCCTTGTTCATTGCCTCGCATGACATTTTCGGAGCCGGGCAGATACAGAATCCTCCTGGGATAACCTTCATAGGCATCAGGCCATCAATATCGTCAGCGATTTCGCGGAGACTGCTGCGTACATCAAGTTCTTTATGGCTCTCCATAAACGTGTTAATTCTGGCCGTATATTCATCTCCACGGGGACCGATAATCTTCAGATCGTCTTCGATAACGTCTTTTAGAAACATATCACGATAGATTTTATCTTCCTCTGATTTTGCAATCGGGCGGGAGTAATAACCTAGCATTTTTGCATCTTTGTGATTAAGCAAAGATGCTATAGCAAAATCGTTGTATCCTCTGCGCCGCAGTTCTGAAGCAAGATAAACTCGAAACTGTTTCATAGTCGGTATGTTAATGTACATTGTCTGTCCGTTGCTGGCTGAAACCGTCACAGGCTGCGCATTATACTCGTCAAGAGGTTCTTCTGAAAGACAGCCTAATTCTTTTGCATGTGCAATGATGATCGATTTAAAGTATCTGCTTAACTTTTCATATGTTTCATCGCCAAGATACTTACTGACCTTTAATTTCCTAATGGTATTAACTGCTTTTATAGTTTTCTCATTCGCAAATGTGCGTGCCTCTTCATATCCTGCTCCATAAATGCCTTTAGTAGCTAAGTAATGAAGCTCCGTATATGGGACACCGTCAACCGTCTTGCTGATAATGCAATCATACGGGATTATGGTCAGCTCATTTGGCCGAAGCCCAGTCTGTGTGCCAATCAGTAAAAGGCCTGCTCTGACACGGTGTTCGACCGTTTCAGTTTCGTTATTCAATATAATTGAAAGCAGATTTACAAGTGCTTTCATAAAAGGCTGCGGCAACAAATCAAGCTTGCCGTTTATCTTTTCCGCATTTAAGGCTTGGATATCGCTTGTCTCTAAGAACTCTATCAGAGAATCATTCACCGGCTGGCCAGTTATCTGATAATAGAATCGGAATAATTTACCAAGACTTGTACGAATTGCTTGTTTCGATATTTCTGAAGTATCAGTTTGTGCAAGAAAGTCAGAAATCATCTTATTGGAGATATCACCAAGCGAATATATATGGCGCTGATACACATAAACGATAAATCTGCTTATATTCATCATATCGTTTTTTATAAACGGCCGATGAACACCATAGTGAATTAAGCCGTTTAAGACGAATAGCTTTACAATTGATTGATAATAATCGCTAACTTGAATTAAGTCCTCAAAATGATAAACATAAGAACGATAATCGCCGCGCTTGGTATCAGGCGCGTTAATACTGAAATTCCATACGTTATCCGTAATCTTAAACTTCACACCAGCAATCTCAATGTTGTTCTGCTTAATGAGATTCAGGTATTCCGGGTCCTGAATAAAAGCGTACTGGTCATCCGCATTTTCAATTGTGCTTAAAAGTCCCTGATCGTTCAAATTCAGTCTGTTGACGCCATCAGAAATAATAAATGGCATATAATCCGTTACGTTCGAATGGTTTTCAATTGCTGGCATTTTTGCTCATCTCTTTTCCTTTCTCGTAGAGTGCTACAAGATATTTCAGATTCAGTGCCTTCATTGCTGTCAGAAACTTTCGTTCTTCATCCACAGTACTATCGTAAATTCGCACTTCTAACGCCTTGATTTCCTTTTCGAAAAACGGAATGCAGTCAGGCGTTGTCTTAAAGCGTCTGCACATCAGGCAATCACACATCGTCTTATCTTCGCATGACGCGGCTGTGCAGTGGCCGCGGCCATTTAGAACCGTATTGGCTTTTGTGGCTTCAGGATTGCTCAAAGCTACTACACCCTTTAGTTCTGTTGTGCCCACTGTGATTCCGTACATGTTTAAACAGATCTGATTAATATCCAAGTCAACATAGTTTTGGAAATGTACACTGGCTGAATGACGAGAAGCGGCTTCAATTACAGACTTGCTAACATCGCCCTTTGCTCCTACTGCACGGGTTACTTTTTCCATAAAACGATTTCTAACTCCCGCTAAGCCAAGCTGAGGTAATTCAAGCTGTTCACATACGGCGTCTATAAATGCTGTTACTCCGGCTGCAGATACAATTCCGATATTATTTCCTCTTGCACGGCGATAAATAAAAATATAGTTGGACATGTCGTCTCCTGGTTTTCTGAATTTATTGGTCAATTCGATTGCCTGGTCAAACAGTCCCTTTACTTCAGGAATCAGTGGAATCTTATCTTCTGCGAAGTTCTTCGGATTGTAATGAAGGTAATAATGGTCTGTTCCTTCTGCCTTTTCAATGCAATTCAGCGTAAGGTTCTGAATATTCTCACCGCGAACAGGTGTTGAATTCACAATCTGCGTTATAAGTTTTCTGAGAGCATAATTATCATGCATTTCACCGGTTGTACATGCAATAAACGTATCCATACCATCATAAATCTGCTGCATCTGTTCTGCGGTATATGATTCCTTAAACGGTTTGGAATGCGTGTTCTCGGAGTTAAACGCATCCAATGCAAGCTGAGAAACGTCAGCATTACAGGCAACTTTCATGAAACGAACGAAATCGCGGACAGAGCTGGAATAAACCGCCGCACTAGGGGCGGATAAATCTGATAAGGAGTTTTTAAACACCATCACGTCTTTGACAGAAACCTTTAGTTCCTTACTTTCCATGATATTCAGAAAGCGAACGTATTTACCCATCATCTGCTGCTTACCCCGCATACGTGGAGTTGGCTCAGTCCAGACATAGGATTGTAAGGCCGCCATTTTCTTTGGGAAATTAATATCGGAAAAGTTGAAATCATATACCTGCTTACCATCCCACAAAAGCCATTTTTTGCCGCGTGGGACCGGATTTGCAGGATTATACGTGATTATCGTATATCCATCATTAATGAGTCTGATAGTGTTGTTGTAATTAACAATTGTCAGATTCAACTCCGTAAAGGAACCATAGCCATGCTCCATTACAAATCCATAAAAAGCCTTCAATAATGACCGTACATACTGATTACTCTTATCTGTAACGATTTTACAGTCCTTGATAAAAGTATCATCGGTAAAATCATTAACGGATAACGGTTCCCGATTTGTAAAGAATGCCTCAATAAAGTAGGTAAATCCTCTACTGGTTGAGCAGTGCATACGTGCATCCATTTCGGCATAAAAGGCTTCGAACATTTCTACAACGTCTTTGTCAATTCCATTTGTGCAATTATGAGGGAGAACAGATACTCCATCGTGAAAGCATACCTGATGGTGCAGCGGAGTCATAATGTCACATTTAACTTTCATTTTGGGCATCTCCTTCCCATACAGCGCGATACAGCTCTTCCAACATTTCTTCCGTTGGATTCATATATGGCAGCAGGCTTTCTACGCTTGCGTGCCTTGAGAAAATGATTACCTGTTCGGCTGGCATCTTCTTGACGAATAACAGATACATACAGAATCCGTGTCTGAAACGGTGAAGCAGATTGTGCTCACGGCTTCCGGTATCAACAGGAATTCCTAATGCTTTAAACATTTTCCGTGTATATTCACGGAATGTCTTGTAATCAAGCGGCGTGTTTTTATGAGCATTGTTGAAGATGTAATAGTTTTCTTCACCGTCATCTTTAACGTTATCTGCAGCCGCAGGCTTCAGTCCAAGACGATGAAATTTGCCCATGCACATGTCAAAATAATCCATGATTTCACGGTACACGTCCTCCCGCAGCAGCACCTCCTGATAACCAGAGTGCTTTTTGCTGCGGTATTCGCGGCTGTGATAGGCCCTTGGATTTGTAACTTTCATCAGCCTTTTGGCACACTGTCTGGGACTGTCAGACACACGGTTGCGGATGATTGCCTTATACACTGGTTCTCCATCGCTGTTGTATGTCATAACAACGTCCTGCAGTGTCAGTCCAAATGCTTCACCATTGCGCAGACCGGAGAAATACTCCAGGTCATACAGAGCCCTGTATTCAGCTCTGGTGAGAGCATTGATGCTGTGGTCATGATTCAGATAATCATGAATGGCGAGCATTTCTGCGTAAGAGATGAACATCGGACAGTCAAGATTGGCACTGCCGCTTGTTCCGTTCTGTTCATCATACAGCCTCCCAACATATTCAACGTTGGGATAATGCTGACAGGCAAGGAAGTGGCGGACATGCAGCAGATTCATCTTGATAGCGCTGTTGGACTTGACTTCGTACATGTAAATTCCATTAGCACTGTTGCTGTTGGAATAACCTCTCAAGAACTGCTGATAGTACACAAAATCCTGATACGTGAAGTCTTTTATGTCCTTCTGAATGCAGGCGGAGAACTCATAGAGCTGCTTCAGAGTGCTTCCAAGCTGCTTACGGTAGTTTGCCGAACCTGACTGCATCCGGTAATTGATATAGCGGTATACTGTTTCGTTCAGATTGCCATCCTTGTCAAACAGAAACACATAAGTAAATCCGTTCTCTTTCAGCGTTTTCAGCGTGCACCAGACCTCATAGCAGCTGATCTGACTCCCGCTGCTGTCAAGTTCACGGACCCTGAACTTCCGGTTAATTCCTGAGCGGATTTCTTCAATTGTTCTTGGCATGTTCTCCACCTCCTTCCAATGGACTGAATATAATCAGAATTAGTTAGTCTTTTTCGATCTTGTAAAGCGGGATCTCAACCTCTCGTTCCGATATTACTTTGCCAGCTTCGTCGGCAACTACCTTCTTACATATGGACTTCCGTCCAACCTTTGTTTCTGTGTAATAGATCAATCGGCTACCTCCCACCGGTCGAATCGACCCGGAAATTCGTCACTTGCTTGATTTTTATTGGATTTCGAGTTCATTTTGAACACTAGTATCACAACATCATATGTTTATTTAATATATTATAGTATAAAGTCTTAAAAGTAAATGTGTTATTTTGATATTTATGCTATAATTTCATAGAATAAAGCAGGTGACAGGTATGAAAATTGTGTATTACTTTGATGAAAGCAGGCCGGCCAAGGAGAAAACGGTCGTGCAGTCTATATATGGAGATGAAGTCCAGTACATTTCCGAACGCCCGTGGGCAGCAATTGATATGTTCGAAAATGGGGACATTTTGATCTGCAATTCCGTTGATGAACTGGCAGCGAGTGAAGTTACCTTGGAGGATGTCGACGACATCGTGAAGGAATATGTTAACATCCTGAACCGCGGCGTTGAGTTGGTCTTCGATAAGTCAACTCAGTGCAACAGCCTGTTCATCAAGACGTTGATCACCAGCGACAAGGACTTCGAGTCTGTGCTGCGAAAGTGCATTATGAATTATGCCGGACAGAAGGATATCGCCGCCAAGTACGCGAAGAAGCACGTTGTGACAGCAAGGGCCAACGGCAATCGTGTCGGCCTGAAGAAAGGAACTCGTCTTATTACAAAGAAATCTATTGTAATGAAGGCAAAGATAAAAGAATACTCCAAAGAGTACGATGGAACATTAAGCGATGAAGAGTTGATTAAGCGCCTCGGAATCGCGAGGAATTCATATTACAAATATAAAAAAGAATTAAGAAAGGAGGTTGATTGATATGGCATTCTTAGATCCGAATGAGCTTCTGGAACAGCAGAAGAACGAAGAAAGCACAAAGCTGAAGCTTATTACGCCGGTCATCTTGGCCAAATGGAAAGACACTGATAAGGTCGTAATGGAATATATTTACACTGCAGGCCGTATTTCAATCGATGAGTACAATGTGGCACATCGTGGCAAGGAGAAGCGTGCAGACTATCTGCTTCTCTGGAAGGATAATGTCCTTCTGGCACTTGTTGAGGCCAAAGGACAGGATCATTCCGCTTCTGAAGGTTATGCGCAGGCAGTTGACTATGCGACAGACCTTGACGTCCCCTTTGCGTATGCGACCAACGGTATCGAACTGATTGAAAAAGATATGATTACCGGCATCAACAGGCATATGAAAATGGAGGACTTCCCCGGCCCTGATGAACTGTGGGACCGTTATATGAAAGAGAAAGGCCTCGACAGCGAATCTGAAGCGATTCTCACCTATCCTTACTGGACTACGGTTGGCGGCAAGAAGCCCCGATATTACCAGCGCATTGCGATCAACAGAACGGTCGAACACATTGCCAAGGGTAACAAGCGTGCACTACTTGTAATGGCAACCGGCACTGGTAAGACATTCACAGCATTCCAGATCATTTATCGGTTCTGGAAACTGCGTAAGGCAAAGAAGATCCTCTTCCTGGCGGACCGTAACATTCTGATCGATCAGACAATGCGTAAGGACTTCGCACCGTTTATGGAAGCAATGGTGAAGTTCGACAACGATAAGATTGACACCTCCAAAGATGTGTATCTGGCGCTGTATCAGCAGCTGAAGACCGATAAGAAGGATTATTATAAGGCTTTTCCGAGAGACTTCTTTGACCTGATCGTCATCGATGAGGCGCACAGAGGTTCTGCATCGGAAGGCAGTTCCTGGCACGAAATCCTCGAATGGTTCTCACCGGCGACTCAGATCGGTATGACAGCTACTCCGAAAGACGGCGGTATTGAGGAAGCAACTCTCGCAGAAGAAGAAGCCTCCGCAACACTTACCAGTGCGCTGGTCAAGGCGCCAAACAACTTCAAACTGATCGAACAGCTGCGCAAGGATTTTGAGAAAGCGCATAACCTGAGAGTCAAGCTGGAAGAAGAGTCGAATATGGCTTACTTCGGCAATCCTATTTATACATACTCCCTGAAACAGGGTATCGAAGATGGCTTCCTGTCCCCGTATAAGGTCATCTCCGTTGAATTGGACATTGACCGTGACGGTTATACTCCCCCTGCCGGAAAGACCGATATTGATGGTAATCCGGTCGAACAGAGGACATACACGCAGGAAGAATTCGATCGCAAGATCATTGTGGAAGACCGCCGTCAGCTGGTGGCTGAACGTATCACAGAGTTTATGAAGGTCAACGATATGCGGTTTGCCAAGACAATCGTCTTCTGCGAATCCATTGAACACGCAAGGGATATGGTCTTCCGTCTGGAAAACCTAAACGCAGACCTTGTGGCAGACAACCCGAAATACGTTATGCAAATCACCGGTGACAACGATATTGGTAAAGCGCAGTTGGACAACTTCGTAGATCCAAGCAGCCGCTACCCTGTCATTGCGGTAACCAGCCGTCTGATGAGTACCGGTGTTGACGCAGAGACATGCAAGATCATCGTCCTGGACCGTACGATCGGTTCTATGACAGAGTTCAAGCAGATCATCGGACGTGGTACCCGTGTGAAGGAACATTATGAATGCGAGGGTGAGGAAGAGACGAAGATGTACTTCTCCATTCTGGACTTCCGTAAGAACTATCTGAAGTTCAACGATCCGGGTTTCGATGGTGATCCGGTAACCGTAACCCTGGTAGATCCAGGTAAGCCGTTCACGCCACCTCCGGTCAAGCCGTACACACCGCCGAACCCAACTCCGCCGAAGCACTCTCGTATTGCAAGACTGAATGGTGTTAACGTTGAAATCGTCGGTGAAGAGGTTCATTATCTTGATCAGAACGGAAACCTGGTTGCACAGAACCTAGATATGTGTGTTCGCAATAATATTCAGACACAGTATCCGACATATGATGAATTCAAGCAGGCTTGGAAGATTGTACAGGATAAGGCACGCTTCGCAAACGAACTTCTGCTGGATGACAGTAAGAGTTGGGTTGATTCCTTTAAGATCCGTTACGGTTACATGGTTGACGAATTTGACATCATTGCCTACTTCGGCTATGACATTGAACCGCCGATGAGTAAACATCAGAGAACACAGAATACAGAAGTCGTGAAGTATCTGGAGATGTTTGATAAGGACAAGAGAGATATTCTGAGAGGCCTTCTGGACGCATATGCGGACACAAGCTTCGTCAACCTTAAGGACATCAAGACGACATTCTCGCATCCACGGTTCCAGCAGTATGGCAGTCCGCTGAATATAGTGAAGAAATACTTCGGAACAAAAGAAAAATACTACGCTGTTCTGAAAGAACTGGAAAAGCGTGTATACGATTAACGAGCCCAAAATGAACTCTGAAATAATAGAAATATGAGGTGAAGCAAGTGAGTTTAGCCACTTTGATTAAGAGATTACAGGATGTAATGCGTAAGGACCCAGGCGTCGATGGCGACGTTCAGAGACTGGCACAGTTTGTATGGCTGATCTTCTTGAAGATTTTCGATTACAAGGAAGAGGAAAATGAACTGGATGACGATTACAAGCCGGTCATTCCCAAAGGATATCGTTGGAGAGACTGGGCGAATCCGCTGAATGAAGACGGAGAACCGGACGTCAAGAACCAGCTGACCGGTCCGGAACTGATTTCGTTCGTTGATATGAAGCTTATCCCGGTTCTCAGGGGCGATGCCATTGAAGTGAATGGTAAGGCGACAGTTATTTTTGACAGCACAGATGACCGTGCACTGCTGGTAAAGCAGGTTATGGGCGATGCGACCAACCTGATGAAAAATGGATACTATCTCCGCGAAGTCGTCAATATGTTCAATGAAGTGGACCTTGGAGAAGCATATGACAGCCACCAGTTCTCCGAAATGTATGAGAGTCTGCTGGATGGCCTGCAGGCAATGGGCAAATATGGCGAGTTCCACACAGTCAAGGCAATTACAAAGTTCGGCGTTGATAAGGTTCATCCAAAGCTTGGCGAAACTGTCGCCGACTGGGCTTGCGGTACCGGAGGCTTTCTCGTAGACGCGATTGAAAACCTCAGAACGCAGGTTCGTCTCGGTCATAATGAAGACTTCTATCAGCTGCAAAAGTCCGTCAGAGGCGGCGAATTCAAGCCTATGCCGTATCGTCTCTGCATTACGAATCTTCTGTTACACGGAATCGACCTGCCGAATATCCGGTATGGTGACTCCCTGGATATCAAGAACTTCAGCGAATACTACGGTGATGATCTGGTAGACGTCGCGTGCCTCAATCCCCCTTATGGCGGTGTGGCATCTGACAGCGATAAACTTGCTTTCCCGGCAGATATGCGTTCCTCGGAGACCGCAGACCTGTTCGTAGCATTGACAGTGAGGCGTCTGAAAAAGAATGGTCGCGCAATCGTGGTCGTGCCGGACGGTTTCCTGTTCGGCAATGACAATGCCAAAGTAGCTATCAAGAAGTACCTGATGAAGGAGTGCAATCTGCATACGGTCATCCGTCTGCCGCAGTCCTGTTTCGCACCGTATACGTCCATTGCGACGAATCTGTTGTTCTTCGATAAGACCGGTCCGACAGAAGAAACCTGGTTCTACCGTCTGGATATGCCGGAAGGATACAAGCACTTCAGCAAGACAAAGCCGATGAAGCGTGAACACTTCGCACCGGTTGACGAATGGTGGGATAACCGTGCCGAGATCCTCGATGAGAAGACTCACGAGGATATGCCAGATACCTGGAAGTCCAAAAAGTACACGATCGCCGAAATCGAAGCGAACGGTTACAACATCGACTTCTGTGGTTATCCGGTTGAAGAAAAGGTTATTCTGTCTCCGGAAGATACGATCAAAGCGTTTATTGAAAAGCGCGAAGCGCTGGATGCGGAAATGGATGCCAAGCTGAAGGAAATCTTGGATCTTCTGGGGGTGAAGTAATATGCCTCATGTATTAGCACAGGATCTTCGGAATGCGGTGCTGCAGGCGGCTTTTGAAGGGCGACTTACAAACCGCGAAAAATCTGACAGTAGCGTCTATGTTGCGCTTAAAAATAATTCATATACAAGAAACACAAAAATTGCCGAAAAAGAGATAAAAAATGATCTGATTTTGCCCGTTGGTGAAACTCCTTTTGAAATTCCAGATGAATGGACGTGGGTGAGGTTCAACGAAATCTTTTCAGTTCTTAATGGAGATCGGGGAAAGAATTATCCTGCGAAAAACACATTGAAAAAGGAAGGAAGTATTCCGTTTATCAGTGCATTAAACCTTAATGGTAAAGATGTCGAAGTAGATGATAATCTTCTCTATCTTTCTGAAGAACAATACGAAAAACTGAATGCAGGAAAATTAAGAACAAACGATACGGTGATGTGTATTCGCGGGTCGCTTGGTAAACATGGGAAATTCCAGTTTGAAAAAGGTGCAATCGCCTCATCTTTAGTCATAATCAGGCATATTAGTGCTATATGTGATGACAAGTATTTGTTTTACTATCTCGATTCACCTCTTCTTTCAGCAGAAATTCGTAAATATGACAACGGAACAGCCCAACCGAACTTGGCTGCAGACAGTCTTAAGAAGTTTCTTTTTCCTCTCCCTCCCATCGAAGAACAAGCCCGTATCGTTGCCAAAGTCGATGAACTGATGGCGAAAATCGATGAATACGAGAAAATTGAAAAAGAACTCGCCGAACTTCAGAAGGCGTTTCCCGGAAATATGAAGGATGCCATTCTGCAGGCGGCGATGCAGGGTAAGTTGACGGAACAGTTGGAAAGTGATACGGCTCAGAAAGTCAGCCCAGATAGTTTTGAAGACGAAGACAATCTTCTGGATATTCCGGACAGTTGGCAATGGAATCAGCTTGGTTCTGTAGTTAATGTCATGACAGGTCTTTCATTCAGCAAGCAAGAACAGTGCGCTGCAAACAGCGGCGCATTACGAATACTTCGTGGTGGAAATATCTTAGACAATTACAAATACGGTCTATTTGATAATGATGTCTATGTATCATATCGTGATAAACATACGAAACTTGAGATTGGTGATGTACTGTCTCCATCCGTGACGAGTATGGAGAAAATGTGCAAGGTGGCTTACATCGACAAGGAACTTCCAAACACAACTGCCGGCGGTTTTGTGTATATTCTTAGAAGTAAAGACTTCGGTCTTATTAATCCGAGATACTTAATGTATTTCTTCAATTCGGATTTTAACAAGCAGATGTGTAAGCCAAACATTCACAAGTCTGGACAGGCCTTCTATAACCTTAAAAAGTCCGGCCTTGTGACCCAACCGCTCCCTCTTCCACCCATCGAAGAACAGCAGCGTATCGTCGACAAACTTGATCAGCTTCTGCCGCTGTGCGAACAGTTGGAGAAGATGGCAGCATAACTAAAATGAGGAGAAGCGGCATTCGCTTCTCCTTTCTCTTAGCAGAGAGCCATTGACGGTTCTTCTTCCATAACCGAAATTACACACAATGCGTTTATTGATTACAGAAGCCGGTATTTCTACCACGAAAAAGTGTGTGTAATTCATCCAAAAAAAGGTAAAACACCTCAAAAGTGCGTAAACACGGCATTTTCGAGGTGTTTTTGAAATTTACACACACGAAGATTAAAGATTTCCGCCTGATCCACAACAGTTACACCGTTCGGTTTCACCTTTACCATAGCGCTTCCTCTTCACCTTACCTCACCTCACCATTGAGGTTTCATAGTAGTTTATCACAGAACAAAAAAGCCTTGTTTGGCTCTTCTGATGCTTCACACAATGTATCGAAACTGCTTACTCAACTGCCACTGAATGACTGCTCACATGGCCTGTTGCTTCGCTTCAGGCTATGCCATATTCTTATGAAAAAAGTTGACAGTTATTGAGTTCCTCCATTATGCGAATATGTATATATAAAGTGTTCCAGCGGATATCATCAGATATCTGCTGGTTTTACTTATTGCATGCAATGATATGAATCATACGGAATCTGATGCTTATTCAATAAAGTATCTGATGTTTGGGGAGTTTCGATATGAATCTTCTGCTTTCATTCTGCAATCATACCGAACATCCTAATACCATCCTTCATCAACGATCTCGATCAGATGTTTTTCAAAGAGTGTATTAATTTTGAAAATGCGCGTTTCATCTTTAAAGGCTACATATGCATTTCCATTTAATATCCTGTTTACCCTGCCAAGTCCATACTTTTTATGCTGAATCTGCATGCCTGGAGCTAAATTAGTTTTTTGTCTGTTATGGCTGTTATTCATATTGCGTTTCTTTGCGTGTTCCTTTTTCGAGTATACATGTCTTCTGTTTTTCAGCATTTCTGAAAGATTCGTAAATACAATCTGATGATCAGAATATTCCAGCAGAATTTCATCACCGCACTGTCCGATAATGACAGCTTTACGGCCTGATGCATCCGTATATGAGCGTCCACTGAGATCTCTTGGCAGCGAGGCAAATAGATCATCTTGATCAATCACTTCCTTTGGAAGTCCTGAGATGATTTCGGTATTAAAAGACTGTGATTCTTTCTTGATATGAAACAGATACAGTGAATTTTTAGCGCGCGTGATACCGACGTAGAACAGTCTTCTTTCTTCCTGCTGAATCTGAATATCATCACTTTTCGAAGGAAGAATGCCATCAATGACATCCAGCATGATGACATTATTATATTCACGGCCTTTGGATGAATGAATCGTACTGAGATTCAGTTTTGCATCGTTAGAATTTTGATGATTGCTGATAAAACTCTCCAATTCATCCAGTCTGTTCAGGAATGCCTGGCCATCCTTCTGCGCATCTGCAATTTGTCTCAGAATATCTATCTTGGATAAATCCAGATTCTGACTGCCTGCATATGAGGAATAATCCATATTCATCGTAATGTAATCAATTAGATGATTACCAGGGATGCCTGTGAGTTTCTTGAATTGCTGATCAAGATGAACAACTTTTGCCTTCAGCCAGTCTTGTAAATCCGGACTGTTTTCCATTTCAAACAAAATGGAATTGCCTGAAGCCGCACTCATTTCAATTGCTTCTGCTGCTATTTTCTTAGAAATCTGCAAAGAGAATTTATAGTAGATTCTCTGGAAAATCTCACGGTTATCCGGACAGTACGCAAAGGTTATGATATCCCGGATGTCATTTACAATGCGTGATGAAAAGAACAACGCATCATTGGCACGCATATGAAAGGAGATTCCATTCTTATTCAGCATGTCAATAAGAGGAATTGCTGAATCATTATTACGGTATAAAACGGCAAATTGATCCTTGTTTTCCCTTGCTTTCTCCAACAGCCACCTGTATTGACCGCTTCTTCCAGATAGCTCAATAATGTGAATCTGCTCGCCTTCCTGTCGTACTGCCTTCATATTCTTAGAGTGGCGGAACATATTTCTGGAAATGAAATCTGATGCAGCGGAAATGATATTGCCGGTGGATCGATAATTGTCTTCCAGCAGCAGAACTTTCGCATTCTCCCAATTTTCTGTAAAGTGAAGAAGTGCCTGCGGATACGCTGCGCGGAATCCATAAATACTCTGATCCTCATCACCAACCAGGAAAACATTCTGGCTTTTTTCAGCAAGAAGATGCAGGATTTCATGCTGAATACGGGATGTATCCTGCGCTTCATCCATACAAAAGTACATAAATCTCTGCTGATAATCCTTCAACAGATCAGGAACTCTCATCAGAAATAATCTGGCATAGACAAGCTGGTCATCATAGTCCATCCATTTATGCTTTTTCATTTCACTGAGATAGTCATTGTAGATATCATCAAAATGATCAAAACTGAACTTCAGTTCTTTCATCTCGTTATCTTCCAGCATCATATTCTTTACATATGTGATGCCAGTTCGTATTTCCTTCAGAATGCTGTCCGTTGTGTATTCATTTGTATACTTTTGATAAATTCTTCTTAGCAATTGTCCTGTCTGATTCTCTTGCACTAAAGTAAAAACCTGATGATGCGAGTAATATCTCGAATATCGGTTGATAATCAAATAGCACAAGGCATTAATTGTTTTAAACGTAATATTGTCTGCCAGTTCTTGTCCAAACCGTTTCGCAAATCGTTTCTTCATTTCATCTGCTGCGGCAGTTGTATATGTCATGACCAGAATGGAACGTGGATCAATGTTTTTGACATAGATCATATAGCCTATTCTTGCAATCAGAACAGTTGTTTTTCCGGATCCAGGAACAGCTAGTAAAAGGACGGGTCCATCAACGGTGGTAACTGCCTGGATCTGCTGACTGCTGAATCCAGGTGTATATTTTTTCAGAAATGATTCTTCATCCATGTGTTGATGATCGCCTCTCTATGCCTCAATTATCCCACAGCTTTCCTGTCAGGCACAGAATCTGTTCTTACTTTTGATAACCTGAAAACAACTTGGTCTTTATTGCATGCAAACGAAAACCGCCCCTGCTGCCAGTTGACTGGCCATGCAGGAGCTGCTTTCAATAGGACAAGAGATATTTATGAACGAGTCATGAAGTTAGTTAATAAGTTAATGCGTTACTTTGTCGGGAAGAATCCAGATGGCGCATCAGAGAGATTGATCATGATATTCTTCTTGGCTGTGTAAGCATCGAGGATGGCAAGATCTGTCTCTCTGCCGATACCGGACTTCTTGACACCGCCGAATGGTGCACCTTCCGGAATCTGATTGTAGGTATTGACCCACATTCTGCCGGTTTCTACCTTGCGGGAAACTCTGAGTGCCTTGGTGATATCCTTTGTGAAGACACCGCCGCCAAGGCCGTATTCACTGTCATTTGCCATCGCAATGACTTCGTCTTCATCATGGAACTTAATGACAACAGCCACCGGTCCGAAGATTTCTTCTCTGGCAACACGCATGTCATTGGTGACATTGGTAATCAGCGTAGGCTTAACGAAGTTACCCTTGGCAAGATCGCCGTCGTTATTCTTGACGCCGCCTGCAGCAATGACTGCCCCTTCTTCCTTGGCAATGTCAATGTAGGAGAGAATCTTCTTGACCTGGCCGGCGTTGATCTGAGAACCGATCTGTGTTTCCGGATCGAGCGGATCACCCTGCTTTACCTTGCTGAACTGATCAGCCAGGGCAGCGACGAACTTGTCATAGATGGTATCCTGAACGAAGATTCTGGATCCTGCGCAGCATACCTGGCCCTGGTTGAACAGAATGCCAAGCATTGCGCCATCGAGTGCCTGATCCCAGTTCATGTCATCGAAGAAGATGTTGGCACTCTTGCCGCCAAGTTCCAGGGTTGCCGGAATGAGCTTGTCAGCGGCTGCCTTGGCAACGCTGTAGCCAACTTCGGTAGAACCTGTGAAGGCAAGCTTTCTGAGATCCGGATGATCCAGCAGGTACTGACCAGCCTTGCTGCCTTTGCCGGAGATGACATTGATGACACCAGCCGGGACAACATCCTTGATCAGATCCATCAGGACATTGACGGATAACGGTGTGGAAGACGATGTCTTGAAGACAGTGCAGTCACCAGCAGCCAATACCGGTGCCAGCTTCCAGGCTGCCATCAGGAATGGGAAGTTCCAGGGCACAATCTGTCCGACAACACCAATCGGCTCACGCAGTTCAATGGAGAGCATGCCGCCATCCAATACGGTTGCAGATCCCTTCTGGGTTCTGACTGCACTTGCAAAGTAGCGGAAGTGCTTGGCAGATAACGGAATGTCTATTGCCATCGTCTCACGGATCGGCTTGCCGTTATCCATTGTCTCAACTCTGGCAAGCAGTTCTGTATTGGCATCAATGATGTCAGCGATCTTATCAAGGATCGCAGCACGTGCTGCCGGTTCAGTGTCACGCCACGCCGGGAATGCCTTCCAGGCAGCCTTGACAGCCTTGTCTACATCTTCCTTGGTAGCCTCAGCAGCCTCTGACAGCAGTTCACCTGTGGCAGGATTATAAACTTTGAAATATTCACCTGCGCCCGGTTCAACGAACTGTCCGTCGATAAATAAACCATATCTGTTTCTCAATTCTGTATTCATGGAAAACCTCCTTTGTTTTCTCTTAACTACTTGGTACACTGTAAGCATACAGAGCATCTGGTCCTTTCAAAAGAGCCAGATAAATAAAATAAAAAGGTACCAGATATGTTTGATTATCATTTTTCGAAAGACACATTCAAATACGAGACGCTGTATGAAGGGATCCGTGAGGATATCATCAACGGCCATCTTAAACCGGACCAGAAACTGCCAGGCAGGCGTGAAATGGCAGCCGAGCTGAACATCAGTATCACATCCGTAAAGAAAGCCTATGAGCTGTTAACGGATGAAGGCTGGCTGTATGTCAAAGAGAAGAGCGGTTATTACGTCAAGAAGATCAATTACCGTATGAAACAGACAGAGCCATTCTCCATCCCTGCCAATGATCCTAAAAAGGAGAAAGTCTATGAGATTGACTTCAAGGCAAATTCTGTCTCAACCAGACTCTTCCCCTTTTCCCAATGGTCCAGATGTATGCGCAATACACTCAGTTATTCCAATGATACATTCAGCCAGACAGTGCCATGGCAGGGGCTGTATGAGCTGCGTGCTGCCATTGCCCGCTATCTCTATACTTCACGCAGCATGGCTGTCAATCCAGCCAATATCATCATTGGAGCCGGTACGGAATATCTTTATACAAGACTGTTGATGATCCTGCCGCAGAACACTGTAATCGCAGCAGGTGATACCGGTACGCATACCTTTGCCTCGATTGCAAAGCATCTGAACATCCGCTTTGATAAAGTACCGCTTGAACAGGAAAACATGAAGCCTGATCAGCTGGCCAAAGATGTCACCATTGCCCAGCTGTCACCAGCAAATCTCTTTCCTATTGGCAGAGCTATGCCGGTAGATCAGCGCATTGCCTTCTTTGAATGGGTCAATGCAAAGCCAGACAGGTACATTATCGAAGATGACTATGACAGTGAATTCCGCTATGACGGCGGCTATAAGAAGACAATGTTTTCAGAAGATACCAGAAACAAGGTCATCTACATGAATACATTCTCCAAGACCATGATCCCATCATTACGCATCAGCTACATGATCCTGCCGGATGATCTGTTACAGACCTATGAGAACAACATCGGCTTCTATGCCAACTCTGTTTCTACCTTCGAGCAGTATGCCCTGGCAGAGTTCATGGAAGAAGGCTACTTCCAAAGACATCTGGACAGACTGTTAACGTATTATCGAAAGCACAGACAGAAGGTCCTGGCAGCCCTTAGAAATGATAAGGAACTGATGCAGAAAACAGAGATTGAAGAATATGGTGCCGGTACACACTTCCTGCTGCATATTCACACCAGTAAAACAGAACAGCAGCTCGTCCAGAAAGCAGATGAAGCAGGCATGTACCTGTCATTCTGGCATGGCAGCCATAAAGACAATGAGCGGGTATTCATTATCAATTATGCTGCCATCCCGGATGACAAAATCCAAAAGGCTCTCAGCCTGCTGCAGCAGGTTATTGACTGAAGAATATGCATCAGAAAAAGTGATTCCCCAGATACAGAAGAATCACTTTTTGATCATGAACGATTATTCTGTGACTGAAAGCAGCTTTATAATCTCCTTACCCTGCCAGATCTTTTGGAAACTGATAAACACCAGTTGCAATCAAAGGAAAAGCAATACTGGTACAGCCAAGCTGCTTTGCCAGGTGTAATGAATTCCTGTAACACGATTCCAGAATCTTCTTTTCACCATGTTTTCCATCAATCCAGGAAGGGCCAACGGCATGAATAATATACCTGGCATCCAGTGCAAATGCCTTGGTAGAAACTGCCTGACCCGGCAGGATCTTACCAATCCTTTTTCTTTCTGCAAGTAACTGCTCTTTGCCAGCCGCTGCATAGATCGCACTGTCTGTGCCTCCACCAATCATAGGAAGCGGCACAAAGTTTATCAGCCATAGTATTGAGCCTCTCTTGTGACTATCTTAAACAAATGCCATCACAGTGACAATAGCCATACTGATGGCCTCTGTGATCAATGGCACCATGGCAGCATAGTATGCTTTCATGGGTTCCATTTTGTAATAGGCCACATAGAGGATCATACTGATGACAAATGCAATTGCGATGAGGATCATAGCAATTGTATTTTGTTATGCGTAGGAGCGCTGTTGAGCACCGAAGAGGTGCGAAACAGAAAACCTCCCGCTATGCGGGAGGAAGGCCGGTGCTTCTTATAGAAAGAAGCACCCCATCTATCTAGAATGGTGATTGTCCAAG
>NZ_JALBUR010000025.1:0-29903 GCF_033971865.1 Grylomicrobium aquisgranense
TGGTCAACCCGTTGGAATACTACCTCAATAATCGTAAGTAAATACAAACGTAGCGCCGTATACGGAAAACCGTACGTACGGTGCAACGGGAGGGTCGAGCCGCTAACGCGGCTCACTCTACCCTATTGGCAACTCGTGCCACTAAAACGAGGGAGAACTCATCGGAGGAATATGAGAAAGGTATTCAGACCGCCGAAGAAAAGAGATAATGGATAGGAGGAGAGATGACAAGACTGTTGGCCAATGCATAATGAAATCCAATTCGGATAAGAATATGATTGGGCTACTCTATTTTTTGCTATTTAATCTCTCAGCCTGACAAGGACATTATTACTGGTACTGTATCCTTTTATTATTCAAACTAAAAAAGCCCTCTTCCGAGGACTTCTTTATGGTGCGGATAACAGAATTCGAATCTGCACGAGTCTCCCCACTGACACCTGAAATCAGCGCGTCTACCAGTTCCGCCATATCCGCATTGCTCCGCTATTATACGATAGCCCTGAATCAATGTCCAGTACTTTTTTCAAATTTCTTGTCAGAGATTTGTAAATCTTACTTTTGCGTTATCGGGAAAAGGCGTTGATCCTGCAGAATCTGCCGTGCTTTTTCGTCCTGTTTTTCATCATAGCCATGCATGGAATCACAATGTACAAGATATTTGTACAGATGCGGCATGGACATATCATCCAGAATCAGAAAACCGCTGTAATCCGGATGTTCCTGCAGATACTGCAGGATGAGTTCTTCCCGGGTTTTACCAATGACATCGGATGTCATGCCGGTGACTTTGACATTCTGATCCAGGCCGCCTTTGACCAGATAATCCTGGCAATAAGCAAGACCGGAATAACGCCATGAGGAAGAAATGATCAGATTGATATCATAGTCCAGACAGAGTGAGGATAATCTGTTCAGGCAGTCTTCATCTGAAAACTGGAAGGGGACATTCTGTTTGCTTAATTCAACCAGGTGTTCATATTGGGGTGAACCAGGTGGATAAAAGACATTGATGACACCGTCAAAGTCCAGGAAGGCATAAATCTTTGATCTCCCGTTTTGTCTGTTATGGGCAGCAGTTCTTTCACACTGGTGCAAGGCATGCATCAGCTTCAGGGTGTCTAGGCTTTCCATGTCAGTATATGCACCAGGCGCTGCTTTTGTTCCTGCCAGTCAAATTCTTTCATGACACCCTTGTTTTTGACAAAGCGCAGGGTGAGATCACGCGCAAACATGACGGCATTACGCAGATCCGAACCACTTGCCATTGCAGCAGCAAATGCCGCCGCACATGTATCGAGCTGTTCCTGGTTCCAGGATGCCATTTCATCCTCATCCGGTGTGCGCAGCTGCTGGCTGCCATCCTCCACATACAGGCCTTCTTTTCCGGTATAGACAATCACTGGGGCATCTGTTTCTTTCTGCAGCAATTTTGCGGCTTTGGCAATATCACTGCCTGTGCCTGCCCATGCCAGAAGATCTGCTGCCGGCAGAAATACCATCGGCTTCATGCCCAGAACCGATGCCAGAATATCTTTGTCCATCTTGTCTAAGCCAGCCGAGGCATTCAAGAAGACAGGACATTCCAGCCAGCTCAGTGTTTCCAGCATGGTGTCCGCATCCGGCCCGCTTAACAGATCATCTGCCAGCACCAGACTGTTGTAATCTTTGCTGTCTTCATAGGCCATCCAGTCTTCATCAAAACTGTATTCCGCCCCGGGCACATCCATTTCTGCCTGTCTGCCCTGATCATCAATCAGATGATAGGTGCAGCCCTGAATGTCATCACTCTCATGCATCAGCGGCAGTTGTTCTTTCTCTGCCATCTGCTTTACCGCATCGCCATAGACACCGCTGCCGGCACATGCCAGCAGTTCATAGGGCAGATGCAGGCCATTCCATACCCGGCCCATATATGTGCCTGCCCCGCCAAGACGCTGGCTTAAAGAAACAGGTTCAATATCCTCATTTCCTTTTGGCAGCTGATGAACGTGGCCGCGCAGATCACATGTCACAGCTGCCGCCGCAAGTATTTTCTTCATATGATTCCTCCGTGTTCATTATAGCAGTTTCATTCTTTCTCCAAGGTGTGCGGCTTTTCTTTCTGCGGTTTCAACGTATAATAGGACTGCAAGATCTGATGGCAAAGAGAAATCTGCGTCAGAAGAGATAGAATCCAGCAAGCAATGGCTCTTCTGCCTCTTTGGCATGCAGAAGAGCCTTTTCAGACTTGAGATGGGAGAGTAGAAATGAAACTCATGAAACGGATTTGCAGCATCGTACTGGCAGTGACGATGCTGGCTGGCTGTGGAACAGTCAGTACTGCCAAGACAACGGCAAGTGCCTCTGCCAGTGCTTCTGCTTCCGCAATTCCTGCTGAAGTAACCATCACTGACCATGCGGACCGTACGGTTACGGTGCCAACGGATCCTGAGAAAGTAGCGATCCTTGATATTTATCCGCTGCCTTCTCTGCTGACTGTGTACCTGAACAGTGCAGATTCCATTGTTGCCATGGAGCCGGTATCCATGAATGCGGCCAAGGCAGGCATTCTCAGCCAGCTGTATCCGGATATTCTCAACGTGAACACGGATATCATGAATGGTGATGATGTCAACATGGAAGCTCTTGCGGCTCTGCAGCCGGATGTTGTTTTCTACAACGCTGCCAAAAAGGATGAAGCGCAGCAGCTAGAAGATGCGGGTCTGACCGCTGTAGGCATCTCTGCTACCAAGTTCAGCTATGATGCCATCAAGACCTATCAGGAATGGATGTCTCTGCTGGATCAGATTTATCCGGATTATGCCGGCAAGCGCGGCACGCAGGCAGGCGATTATGCCAGCCAGGTCTACAATGAGGTTCAGGACAAGGTCAAGGATGTCACCGACAAGCAGAAAGTTCTGTTCCTGTACCAGTATGACGATACAGCCATGGTGACTTCTTCTTCCAAGTTCTTCGGCCAGTGGTGGTGTGATGCCGTTGGGGCCGCCAACGTTGCCCAGGATGTACCGGCAGATAATATGAATGCCAAGATCACGATGGAACAGGTCTATGAATGGAACCCGGATGTCATCATCATCACCAACTTCACCAAGACAACACCGGATGATCTGTATAACAATGCGATTGGTTCTGACGACTGGTCCAGCGTCAAGGCTGTCCAGGACAAGCGCGTCTACAAGATGCCGCTCGGCGTTTACCGCACCTATACACCTGGTATTGATACACCATTGACACTGGAATGGCTTGCCCAGGCTGTCTATCCGGATCTGTTCTCTGATGTGGATGTGGCTTCTGATGTCAAGGATTACTACAACAAGCTGTTTGGCGTGACACTGACAGACGATCAGATTTCTGCCATGTATACACCAAACCGTGACGCCGGCAGCTGGAACTGATGCTGAAACAGGACGGAAGGAAAACGTATCCGTGGATCATGGCAGCTGGTATTGTGCTGCTGGTGATCTGTACCTGCATCGCTCTTGGCACCGGTCAGTACCATGTTCCCATCAAGGATGTGATTTCCATTCTGATGGGACATGGCTCGCAGCTTGCCAATGCTGAAAAGGTGATCCTGAACCTGCGCCTGCCCAGAATCTTCTTCAGCATGCTGGCAGGGGCAGGCCTGGGGGCATCCGGTGCTGCCTTCCAGTCCCTGTTTGCCAATCCCCTTGCCACGCCTGATACATTAGGCACCGCATCCGGTGCCAGCTTCGGTGCTGCCCTGGGCATTCTGCTTGGCATGAACAGCGCCGGCATCGAAATGCTGGCGATGCTGGCAGGCATCGGAGCAGTTCTGCTTGTTTTCCTTGTCGGCCGCTCCAGAAACAATACCAGCAGCACCATGATCATGGTTGTTCTGGCAGGCCTGGTGATCTCCTCACTGTTCAATGCCATGGTATCCTTTGTCAAATACATCGCCGATCCAAACGATGTACTGCCATCGATTACCTTCTGGCTGATGGGCAGCTTCTCCGGGATCACGGTCCGCTCACTCCGGCTGCTTTCACCACTCCTTGCATCTGGAACAATTCTGCTGTTTCTGATGCGAAACCGCCTGAACACACTGTCTCTGCCGGAAGAAGAGGCAAAAAGCCTTGGGATCAATCTGCCATTGACAAGAGGACTTGTTATTCTGGCTTCAGCCGGTGTTACTGCCAGCATTGTGGCAGGATGCGGACTGATCGGCTGGGTAGGACTTTTGATCCCGCACATGTGCCGGATGCTGTTTGGCAACAACAATGCCCGCATGATTCCAGGCTCGATTGTCTTTGGGGCCTTGTTCATGCTAATCACAGATACCGTGGCACGCACACTGACTGCTGCTGAAATTCCGGTCTCGATCCTGACCAGCCTGATCGGGGCACCGCTGTTCATCTTCCTGCTGAAAAAGACAGGGGGCATTGTCTCATGAAACTGATGATCAAAGATGGCAGTTTTGCTTATGAAAAGGATCATCCGATCCTGCGGAATATTCATTTCTCTGCAGAATCAGGACAGATTGTATCGATTCTCGGCCCTAATGGTGCTGGCAAGACGACGCTGCTGAAATGCATCCTGGGATTTCTGAAATGGCAGGGAAAGGTTCTGCTGGATGACAAACCGGCAGATCAGCTGCATGCCAGGCAGTTCTGGCAGACCTTTGCCTATGTGCCGCAGGCACACAGCCAGGCGTTTCCCTATACGGTCAAAGAAACTGTTCTGCTGGGCCGCAGTATGTATCTTGGCATGTTTGCTTCACCAGGGAAAACAGATGAAGCAGAGGCAGAAAAAGCCATGGAAATGGCCGGCATTACGCATCTTGCCGGCAAATCCTGCGGACAGATCAGCGGCGGAGAACTGCAGCTGGTGCTGATTGCCAGAGCATTGGCAGCCAATCCGAAGATCCTTGTTCTGGATGAACCGGAAACCGGCCTGGATCTGAGCAATCAGCTTGTCATCATGCGGCTGCTGCAGAAGCTTGCCCATGAGAAGGGATTGCTGATCGTGTTCAATACGCACTATCCTGACCATGCTTTGTCGATCAGTGATCAGACACTGCTGCTGCATAAGGATGGCAGAGCGCTCTATGGCCCCGTGGGAGAAATCCTGACGAAGGAAAACATGGAAGAAGCTTTTGGCGTCAGGGTTGTGATCGCCCATGCATCACAGGACGGCAAAGAGTATCAGGCCATGATTCCAACCAATATCAGATGACAGCACACAGATGGGAAAAATTTCCTGTCTGTTTTTTTTCTTCAGGGAATCTGCGTCATTGCCGCCTATAGAGAAGCAGGAGGCGAATATGAACAGAAGTGAGATCAATCAGGCGTATGTAGCCAACAAGGTAAAGGATTTCAAGCGGCAGGCGGCATCCTATGACATCTGCCGGAAGTGGGTGCAGCAGCTGGAGAAAAGATATCCGTGGCTGTGCGGGGATCAGGTGCAGGATGCAGGTTATCAGCACGGAAAAGCACAGGCTGAAATCTGGCGGCAGTATATGTATCTGCGCCGGCAGATGTCCAAGGTGGAGCAGGTGCTGGATGGCATTGAGAAAAAACATGGCCTGATTGCCAGGCAGATTGTTTTTCTGCAGTATGTGGAAAGAGAAAAGCAGAAGGTGCTGTCGGAAGAATACGGCATTTGTCTGCGGACGATGCAGCGCAGTATTCATACGTGGATGGAGGATGCCTTTGCATATGAGGCAGAATGAGGCAAACAGACAGTTCCGCAAGGCAGTGCAGCGCTATCGGGATGCTGTGCAGAGAGTTCATATTCTGCAGCAGCAGAAAAAAGAAATTGCCTACCGGGCCAGCGGCGTGCATGCGGTGCGCTTTGAACGACAGGGTTTCAGAACGTATGATCCGCTGCTGTGGATTGAGAAAAATGCGGTTAATCAGCAGAAGATTTCGGAATGCATGCGGCAGATGGATACCTTTGAAAGCATGATGTCCATGATTGATGCATCCGCCGCCTGTCTGCTGTGGCAGGTGTACATCGATCATATGACATGGCAACAGGCCGCTGAAAATCTGGGCATGAGCAGGGATGCGGCCTTCCGCCGCTGTTACCGCAGCATTGTTTACCTGTTTGAACAGGGCATGCTGAAAGCAGAAGAGCTGCCAGTTGGCATTGACAGTTAAAAAGAGTAAACTTCTTTGTATCAGCACTGCTGAAATTAGAGAGGAGATCTGTTTCGTGGAAGGAAACAGGAATCATGTCAATGAAATCAATCAGTGAAAGTGCACTTGCATCTATGCGTCATGCGTACACAGAAAACGATAAGGCAAGAGTTGTCAGAAATGCCCTTGTCAAGAATGATGTCAGCACCATCAGCCGCGTCTTTGAGGCTGAAAATGCCAATCCCAATATCTTTTCCGTCGATCTGAAGACCATGCCGGTAACCAACCAGCTGCAGTCCGGACGCTGCTGGATTTTCTCTGCAATGAATGTTCTGCGTGAAAAGATCGGCCATAAGTATGACATCAAGGAGTTTGAACTGTCCCAGAACTTCATCGCTTTCTATGACAAGCTGGAAAAAGCCAACTGGTTCATGGGCTGCGTGGAGAATGAACTGGACAGTGATCTCAACAGTCCGGAACTTCGTTATCTTCTGGACTTTGCCGTGGGTGACGGCGGTCAGTGGAACATGCTTGTGTCCATTGTCAGAAAGTATGGACTCTGCCCGAAGGATGCTATGAAGGAGACGTATTCTTCTTCCCATACAAGAAATATGAATGGCATTCTCAACCAGCGTCTGCGCAGATTTGCGGCTGACGCCAGAAGGGCAGCCGCAGACGGTGACAGGGACAAGGTGAATGCCCTGCATGAACAGGCACTTTCTGAGATCTATGGCCTGCTGGCAGACTGCTTTGGCTTACCGCCGAAGGAATTCACGTTTGCTTACCGTGACAGCAAGGATGAATATCATGTCAGCTACCATGTCACGCCGCTTCAGTTCTATCAGAAGTATCTCGGCGAGGATCTGGAAGACTTCATCAGTGTGATCAATGGACCGACTGCTGACAAGCCATACCATCATGTCTATACTGTCAAGTATCTTGGCAACGTCGCAGACGGCAGCCCGGTCAGACTGCTGAATGTGCCGATGGATGAACTCAAGCAGGGCATCATCGATATGCTGGAAGACGGCCAGCCGGTATGGTTTGGCTGTGACTGCGGTAAGGATGGCGACCGTGAAAGCGGCCTCTGGGATGACAGGCAGTATGACTATGCCAATACTTTTGACATGAACCTCGACATGAGCAAGGAAGATATGCTGGACTACAGACAGAGTGCCATGAACCATGCCATGGTCATTACCGGCGTCAATCTGGATGAAAACGGCCAGCCGGACAGATGGAAGATTGAAAACTCCTGGGGTGATAAGACAGCCAACAAAGGATACTTCATTGCCAGTGATTCCTGGTTTGACAAGTATGTTTATGTGGCAGCCATTGAAAAGAAATACCTCTCCAAGGAAAATCAGGAAGCACTGAAGGAAGAACCTGTGGTTCTTTCCCCATGGGATCCATTTGGAACACTCGCTGATTAACAGCGAACCCTGCACAAAGCAGGGTTTTCTTTTTCTCTTTCTGCAGATAAAATGAAATACCGCGAGGATTGTGATATGAAAATTGGAGTTATTTCACTTGGCTGTGCCAAGAATCTGGTGGATACAGAGAATCTGCTGGGCATGCTGAAGTTTTCTCATCAGGAGATTAC
Organism: Grylomicrobium aquisgranense; assembly: GCF_033971865.1. Classification (NCBI taxonomy): domain Bacteria; kingdom Bacillati; phylum Bacillota; class Erysipelotrichia; order Erysipelotrichales; family Erysipelotrichaceae; genus Grylomicrobium; species Grylomicrobium aquisgranense. Next base: position 7,705 of record NZ_JALBUR010000025.1, read on the forward strand.
GACAAGCTATGAAGAGGCAGATGCCATCATCATCAATACATGCGGCTTTATTGAAAGTGCCAAGACAGAAGCCATTGATACCATTCTGGAAATGGCGGATCTCAAGCAGAGACATCTGCAGAAACTGATCGTGATGGGATGCCTTGCCAAACGCTACAAGCCGCAGCTGGAGAAGGAGCTGCCGGAAGTGGACCGTGTCATCTCCATCGATGAATATCCATCTCTGGGCTCGATTCTGACCCAGACACTCGGTGTTCCGATTGCCAATAATTACGGCCTGGTGCCCCGGGTACTGTCAGGCAAGCCATGGATGGCCTACCTGCAGATTGCGGATGGCTGTGACAACCAGTGCGCCTTCTGTGCCATTCCCGGCATCCGCGGCAGACTGCACAGCCGCCCCATGGAAGACATCCTTTCCGAGGCAGAGAGGCTTGCTGCCAATGGCGTCAAGGAGATCACCCTGGTTGCCCAGGATTGTTCCCGCTATGGCTATGACTTTGACCATCAGCTCCATCTGCCTGAGCTGTTGCAGCAGCTGGATGCCATTGAAGGCATTCACTGGATCCGCATGCTGTATCTCTACCCGGATGAAATCCCGGATCATCTGATTGAAGTCATGAAGCAGTGCCGTCACATCGTGCCATACTTCGATATTCCCAGCCAGTCCGGCTCAGACCATGTCCTGCACGCTATGCGCCGCAAGACAAGCAGACAGAAGATTCTGGATCTGACCCATGATCTGCGGGAAGCGTTCCCACATGCCATTCTGCGCACAACGCTGATCTCCGGCTTCCCGGGTGAAACGGAAGCAGATCACCAGGAGACACTGGACATGATCCGGCAGGTGCGTTTTGACCGCCTTGGCGTCTTTACGTTCTCGCAGGAAGAAAATACACCGGCTGCCCTGATGGTGGATGATGTGCCCCAGGAGGAAAAGATGCGCCGCCGCCAGGAGATTCTGGACGCACAGGAAGAAATCGGCAGGGCACTGCTGACTGAACGGATCGGCCGTACTGTAGAAGTGCTGGTGGAAAGAAAAGATCCTTTAACTGGCATGTACCTGGGACGCAGTAAAGAATTTGCCCCGGACAATGTGGATGGCACGATTCGTTTCCGCTCTGCGAAAGAATATGTGCCAGGTGCATTTGTTATGGTAAAATTAACAAGAGTAAGCGGACAGAATCTCATTGGAGAGGAAGCCGCATAATACGGGAGGAAATATCATGAAAACCTATATCGGTATTGATCTTGGAGGAACCAATGTCAGAGTTGCCAGGGTTGATGAAACTGGCAAGGTGCTGGCTCAGGTAAAGGGACCGTCCTATGGTCAGGAAGGTCCGGCCAAGGTCATGGCAAATCTGGAAGAAATGGTTCGTGAAATTCCGGACTGGAATGAAGCAGAAGGCATTGGCGTCGGTGTACCGGGCCCGGTAGATACAAAAGCCGGATCCATGGTGCTGTCCACCAACCTGCCTGGCTTTGCCGGCTATCCATTCGCAAGTGAAATGCAGAAACAGTTCGGCATGCCTGCATTCCTTGACAACGATGCCAACGTTGCCGGTCTTGCTGAAGCACTTGTTGGTGCCGGCAAAGGCTACTCGACGGTCTTCTATCTGACCATGTCCACCGGCATCGGCGGTGCCTTGATCGTCAATGGCAGGACTGTCTCTGGCAAGCATGGCTTTGGCGGTGAAGTTGCCAACATCATCATTGACCGCGACCGTGAGAAGGTAAACTACCTCAATGCCGGTGCGGTTGAAAATGAATGCTCCGGTACAGCCATCACACGCAAAGGCAGAGCTGTCTTTGGCAGCGATGCCATTCCGCATGCTGGTGCTGTGTTTGATCTGGCTGCCAGCGGCAATGAGAAGGCACAGGAAATTGTGAAGACCATGGAAGAAGACATGGGTCAGTTCTTTGCGACGGTCGGCTGTGTCTGTGACCCGGATATCTATGTCCTGGGCGGCGGCATGATGAAGAGTGCTGACAAGTTCCTGCCGGGCATCATTGAGAACTACAAGAAGTTCTCTCATGAAGCACTGCGTGATACACCGTTTGTGATTTCCAAGCTGGATGAGCCTGGCATCATCGGTGCTGCGATGCTGCCAAAATCCGCAGGTTTATAATTCTTGATGCGATGATTGATGCAGCAGTCCCATGCAGGACTGCTGTTTTCATTTTTGTGGCATATACATCTGTGTGTTACAATAGCCGACGGGATTGACATGAATATTTACCATATTTCTGATGTAAAAAAATATGCCCGCTGTCCGCACCTCTTCCTGCGTGACCGGCAGGAAAGAGACCAGCCAGGTGCTGCGAAGACGGCATTCATTCCTTTTGTGCGCCTGGATATGCAGGTCAGCGATATCGCTGCCAGAAAACTCGGCATCCATGAAGAGAAAGCTTTTATCGGACAGAAGGGAGACGATCCCTCTCTGGCACTTGCGGCCATGAAAGATCATGACTGGCTGATCAAGGCAAGATTTGTCTATGACCGCCTGCGGGTCAAAGCACCATTTCTGCACCGGAATGGGGATGGCTGGGATCTGTACTTTGTTTACACAGGCCTGTATCCCATGGCAGATGATATGCTGTTCTATACAGCCATGGTCTGGGTATTGGAACATAACAACATTTCACTCAGGCAGATGTATGTCATCCATCTGAATCCTGACTATGTCCGCCATGGAGATCTGGATCCTGACAAACTGTTTATCATCAGTGACTGCTTTTATAATATCAGCCACAATCCAACCAAACCGGTTAAAGAACAGATTTACGCCCATGCGCGGGATCTGAAACCATTGCTGGATGGCATGGATGCCTGCACCTTTCAAACAGCGGGCGCTCCGGTACATACTTCCAAATGCAATGGCAGAACCAAGTGCCGCTACTATGACATCTGCTTTCCGCATGAAAAAGAAATTCCTGATCATTCAATCCTGACTTTGTCAGCTGCCAGGTATAAATACGACATGGAAAAAGAAGGCAGGATAAGGCTGCGTGATGCGGATGTGGAACGGATTGAAGGCACCCGTATGCAGTATGCCCAGATTCTTGCCGACAAGAACGGCGGTCTGTTTGTTGACAAGGCAGCCCTTTCCACATGGCTGTCACGCATCCATACACCCATTACATACCTTGACTTTGAATGGGAGCGTTTTGCCATTCCGCCCTATGAAGGCATGCGTCCTTATGATGTGCTGCCCTTTGAATACAGTGTCCATGTGCAGGATACCGATGGCAGTATCCGCCACAATGTCTTTCTTGGCATCCATGATGACAGAAAAGCGATGGTGGAGGGACTGCTGCAGGATATCCCACAGGAGGGAACCGTGCTTGCCTACAATGCGGATGCCGCAGAAAAGATCCGCCTGCAGGAACTTGCCCATGACTTTCCGCAATACGCAGACAGACTGCTGGACATTGCCGCAAGACTGGAAGATCTGCAGCTGCCATTTGTGACGGGAACGGTCTATGATGTGCGCATGGGCGGCCAGTGGTCTTTGAAAAAGATCATGGCTATGATGAACGATAAGAGCTACAACGATCTGGCAATCAATCAGGGCATGGAAGCTGTATCCCAATGGCGCCATCTGGATCATGAGGAACATGGTGCCAATGACCAGGACATCATTGACGGCCTGAAGAAATACTGCGGCATGGATTCCTATGCCATGATTGTGGTCTATAACTGGCTGAAAAAAATTGTGAAAGAAGGATAGACAATTTCTGAAAATTGACGGCGGCAATGCAGGCATACTCTTTCCAAGAAAAGGCATGGCGGCTATAATAAAAGCAGAGAGGGAAATATCAAGATCATCATTAAAAGCCATGCGCACCGCTATACGTCAATAGACAGGAGGTGTCATATATGCGGTTTGAAATTATTGGTAAGAATGTTTCGGTAACCCCGGCGATGAGGGAACAGATCGAGAAGAAGCTTTCGACACTCGATAAGTATCTTCTGATTGATCCCAACACAATTGCAAGAGTCGTTGCAAGGGTGTATCCGAAGGGACAGAAAGTTGAGGTAACCATCCCGACAAAGGTTGGTATTCTGCGTACAGAAGTTGTGGATGATGACTTCTATGCAGCGGTTGACAGAGCAATTGACAAGCTGGAAGATCAGATCAGAAGGCAGAAGACGCGTCTGTCCAGACGCCACAAGGAAAACCTTGCTGTTGCGTTTGCCCAGGAGGATGAACAGAACGAAGAGCAGCAGGAAGTACTCGTCAAGACAAAGGCTATCACAGCGGATGAAATGGATCTGGATGATGCGATTCTGCAGATGGAACTGTCCAACCATGATTTCTACATCTACACAGATGAGGAAACCGGCAAGATTTCCGTTGCCTACCGCCGCAATGATGGCAAGTATGGCCTCATTGAGGTAGATAACAGCAAATGAGTTTTTTCAGGAAGACGCATGCGTCTTCCTTTTTCTATGCCTTCTGGAAGTGGCAAAAGATGCTGCTCCAGAGATGGCGGAAGCTCTTTCTCTTTGCAAAAGCACGCTGATATCATCCCCTCAGGAGGTTATCAATGATGAATAGGGAAAACAATGGGGCATATCAAAACGGAGACGGCCATGGGTGAGAAAAAGCGGAAACCGGAGGCGGAAATCATGATGGCGTATCTTGCCCGCAATTACCGCCGTTCTCTGATGCGGCTTGATCTTTGCCGCATGGAAGGCATCAGTGAAAGCAGGCTGATCTATGAAGCGGATCATTCCTATGTCTGTCTGATTGAGCGTGCCCTGGCAGACTGCTCACCATCCACCCGGCAGATCATCAACGAGGAGTTTCTGCACAAGAAGGATAAAGACTGGTATCTTGGCTACTGGAGCAGAACGACATTCTACCGGAAACGGAAGGAGGCAATCGGCGAATTCCTGCATTGCCTTCATATTTGACGAGTGTTAATATTCTTGTATGGTATGGTCCATGTCACAACAGACCGCGTTGACAGAATTACTGATGCCATACAATCAGACAGACACTGCTGTTCATCCCGATACTACGTTTGCAGAACTGGGGATGGACAACTGCGATATGGTTGATTTCCTGCTTGATACAGAAGCAGAGTATGACATTATCATTCCGAATGGGGCGATGTTTTCCTGCACATGCGTGCAGGATGTGATGGATCTGATTGACCGATGCCTGAAGGAGGAGAAATCAAATGCTTAAAGGAATTGCTGCGTCGCAGGGAATTGCCGTTGCAAAAGCCTACAAATTGGTACAGCCGGTGCTGGATATTCAGAAGAAGGATGCAGATCCGGAAGAAGAACTGAAGAAGCTGGATGCGGCCTTCAAGAAGACCGTTGCAGACATTGAGCATATCAAGGAAGTTGCCAGCAAGCATCTCAAGGAAGAGGAACTTGCCATCTTTGATGCCCATCTGATGATGGCAAACGATCCGGATTTCCGTTCCATGATTGAAGACGAAATCAAGAACAACAAGGAAAATGCCGAGTTTGCTGCAAAGACGGTTTCCGATAACATGGTTGCCATGTTTGAAGCCATGGATGATGAGTACATGAAGGGCAGAGCTGCTGATATCAAGGATGTTTCCTTCCGTCTGCAGTGCAACCTGGCCGGCAAGGAGATCCCGAACCTGTCTACACTGGATCAGCCGGTCATCATCGTTGCTGAAGATCTGACCCCGAGTGATACCGGTTCTTTGAACAAGGAATTTGCCAAGGGCTTCGCTACTGAAGTGGGCGGCCGTACAAGCCACTCTGCCATCATGGCAAGATCTCTGGAAATTCCGGCAGTTGTCGGTGTCAAGGGCATTCTGGATTCCGTTCAGGATGGCGACACGATCATCCTGGATGCGTTAAAGGGTGAAGTCATTGTCAATCCGAGTGAGGATGTCATCGCTGCTTACAAGCAGAAGGCTGAAGATTTCCGCAGGGAAAAGGAAGCTCTGAAAGCCATGAAGGACAAGCCGTCTGTTTCCACCGATGGCCGCAAGGTTCTGCTGGTTGGCAACATTGGATCCCCGGCTGATGTAGAAGGTGTTCTCAACAATGGCGGCGAAGGCGTCGGTCTGTTCAGAACAGAATTCCTCTATATGAAGAGTGAAAACGACTTCCCGGATGAAGATACACAGTTTGCTGCATACAAGCAGGTTCTGGAAGGCATGAACGGCAAGCCGGTTGTGATCCGTACACTGGATATCGGCGGCGATAAGAAGCTGAAGTATTATACATTCCCGGCTGAAATGAATCCGTTCCTCGGTGTGCGTGCCATTCGTTTCTGCCTGCAGAGAAAGGACATCTTCCGCACCCAGCTGCGCGCACTGCTCAGAGCCAGTGCCTTCGGTCATCTGTGCATCATGTTCCCGATGATTGCGACTGTCAATGAATTCAAGGAAGCAAGAGCACTCTATGACGAAGAAAGAGCAAAGCTCATCAATGAAGGCGTCAAGGTCGGCGATGATGTTGAAGTCGGCTGCATGATCGAGATCCCGGCTGCAGCGGTTCTGGCTGACCAACTGGCCAAGTATGCTGATTTCTTCTCCATCGGCACAAACGACCTGATCCAGTACTCCATGGCTGCTGACCGTATGAGCCAGGCTGTCTCCTATCTGTACCAGCCGCTCAACCCGTCCATCCTGCGTCTTGTCAAGAACACCATCGACGGTGCCCACAAGCATGGCAAGTGGTGTGGTATGTGCGGTGAGATGGCAGGCGATGAGATCGCTGCACCGGTACTGCTTGGCCTAGGTCTGGATGAGTTCTCTATGAGTGCTACATCTATCCTGCGGGCAAGAAAGATGATCAACGCTCTCAGCTATGAAGAAATGAAGAAGATGGCTGCCCAGGCAGTAGAGCTGGATACCGCAGAAGAAGTAGAAGCACTTGTCAAGAAGACCATTGGTGCATAATTAAACAATGTGTTCAAAGACCACACTGGAAACGGTGTGGTTTTTTGATGTTAGAAAAGAAAAAAGTTTCTGAAACTGTATTGACACGTTGTCGTACAGTGTTACAATCTTTCAAAACTGAATACTGCAACAGCAGGATAGAGGCGCAGTCGGAATGAGTAGGCTGGCACAAAGCGGTATGCGCAATACCGGGTGTCTGACTGAAAGGAAAGACTGCCGAAGACAGAGCGGCGCACTCTGATCTGGGCATACAGAGAACATCTGCATGACTGTCGCGTAAGCGGAGAACTATCGGATTGTAGTCCCTTCAAGTGGGAGAATGCGATGAATACCGGCTTGCGTTACTGCAAACCGGCATTTTTTATCCTCATTTGCAGCTTCGGCCAAAGGAGGATATCACGCATGAAAGAAACAGTATTCCGCGGTGCAGCCACCGCCATGATCACCCCGATGAGGGAAGACGGAAGTGTCGACTATGAAGCTATGGGCAGACTGATTGACTGGCAGATTGAACAGGGGATTGATGCACTGTTAATTGCCGGTACAAGCGGTGAAGGCTCCACGCTTTCTGATGAAGAACACAGAGAAGTACTCCAGTTTGCGGTAAATCAGGCAAGAGGCAGAGTTCCGATGATTGCCGGTACAGGTTCCAATGACACCGCCTATGCCTGCGATCTGACAAAGTATGCCTGCCAGATTGGCTATGATGCCTGCCTGGTGGTGACGCCTTACTACAACAAGACAACCCAGCGGGGCCTCATCAGGATGTACAAGACCATCGCCGATGCCTCCACAAAGCCATTGATTCTCTACAATGTGCCAAGCCGCACCGGTATTTCTCTTGCCCCTGCAACCGTCGCAGAGCTTTCCAGCTATCCGCACATTGATGCCATCAAGGAAGCTTCCGGCAATATCTCAGCCATTGCAGATATCGCTGCCTCCGTTACAGAAGGCTTCACGATCTACTCCGGCAATGATGACCAGATCATCCCGATCCTGAGCCTGGGCGGCCAGGGCGTCATTTCTGTCCTGTCCAACCTGCTGCCAAAGGAAACTTCTGCTATGGTGCATGCCTATCTGGAAGGCAATATCGAACAGGCAAGAAAGATGCAGCTGCAGTATCTGCCGCTCATCCATGCCCTGTTCTGCGAGACCAATCCGATCCCCGTCAAGGCTGCTATGGCACTGATGGGCTATGGCACCAATACCCTGCGCCTGCCGCTTGTAACAATGGAGACAGAACACGAAGCCCAGCTGAGAGCAAGAATGCAGGAGGTGGGCCTGTTATGAGAATGATTGTCAGCGGTGCAGCTGGCAGGATGGGACAGATTCTCATACAGCAGCTTGCCCAGGAAGGGGAAGAACTTGTGGCAGCCGTATCACGAAGCTATCCGGATGATGTCAGCGCGCATCAATATGCCAGCTTTGCCGGCATGAAAGAAACTGGCGATGTTGTGATTGACTTTTCCCATCATTCCACTGTACAGGATTTTCTGCCCTGGTGCATTGCCCATCACGTACCGGCAGTAATTGCCACAACCGGCCATACGGCAAGCGAAAAAGCAATGATTGTGGATGCAGCCAGGCAGATTTCCATCTTCTTTACTGGCAATACAAGTGTTGGGATCGCATTGTTAGCCAATATGGTCCGTGATGCCGTAAAGATGTTTCCGGATGCGGATGTAGAAATCGTGGAGATTCACCACCATGACAAGCAGGATGTACCATCCGGCACTGCTTTGATGCTGGCGGATGCCGTCAAAGAAGTACGACCGGATGCCTGGTACAACATCGGCAGGCATGAAAATGGAAAGCGCGATCCCCATGAGATCGGCATTCACAGTCTGCGGATTGGCAATGAAACCGGCACCCATGAAGTGCATATCCGCAATGGAGAAGAAGAACTTGTGTTATGCCATCATGCCTATGACCGCCGTCTGTTTGCCAAAGGCGCCCTGCAGGCTGCCAGATTCCTGGTTTCACAAAATGCCGGCCTGTATACGATGAAGGAGATGTTAGCAGGATGAATACAGAAGAAGTGATCCGCTTCATATCAGAAGCGAAGAAGAAAACACCGGTGCAGCTCTTTGTGAAAGAGAAAAATCCGATCGATTATGGCAATGCCAGAGTATATGGCGATACAGACAAGGTAGTTTTTGGCGACTGGGAAGAGCTGAAACCAATCCTGGAAGCGAACAAAGACAATATCCTTTCTCTGGAAGTGCTGGAAGACCGCCGGAATTCCGCGGTGCCATTACTGCAGGTCAGAGATCTGCATGCCCGGATTGAACCGGGGGCATTGATCCGTGATCATGTGGAAATCGGTGAAAATGCGGTCATCATGATGGGGGCAGTCATCAATATCGGGGCTGTTATCGGGTCTGGCACCATGATCGATATGAATGCCGTAGTCGGGGGCAGAGCCATTGTTGGCAGACAGTGCCATATTGGAGCCGGCGCCGTACTGGCAGGGGTGATTGAACCAGCCAGTGCCAAGCCGGTTACCATCCATGACCATGTGCTGGTTGGTGCCAATGCAGTTGTCATTGAAGGTGTGGAAGTCGGAGAAAATGCGGTTGTAGCAGCTGGTGCGGTTGTGATTGATGATGTACCGGCCAATGCCGTTGTGGCAGGCTGCCCGGCAAAGATCGTCAAGATGCGCGATGCCAAAACAGACAGTGCCACTGCACTGCAGGAAAGCCTGCGCAATCTATGAGCCTGACCTTCAATGCGAGACTCCATGATGTCGGCACCAGCCGCATCCGTGCCTTCAATACCCTGGCAAAACAGACACCGGGCTGTATCTCACTGACCATTGGAGAACCGGACTTTGATACACCAGAACCCATTTGTGATGCAGTGATTCATTCACTGCAAAACAAGGAGACACACTACTGTCCCAATGCCGGCAGTGATGAACTTCGTGCAAAAGCGGCATCTTTTGAAAACGGCCGCCGCCATACCAGATATACAAAGGAAAATGTATGCATCACCATCGGTGCCTCCGAAGCCCTGTTTTCCTCTTTGTATACAATTCTGAACCCTGGTGATGAAGTCATCATTCCACTGCCTGCCTATCCAGCCTATGTCAATCTGGTCCATCTGTGCGGGGCAGTGCCAGTCTTTCTGGATCTGTCCACAGCAGATTTCCAGATGCACAAAGAAATGCTTGAAAACGTCATCAGTGACAAAACAAAAGCAATCATCCTCAACTCACCCAACAATCCAACCGGCACCATCCTGAATGCAGAAAGCATCCAGGCAGTGCATGATGTGATGAAGACGCATCCCATGTATGCCTTGATCGATGCTGTCTATGAGCAGCTCAGTTTCCTTGACGAAGTGCCTTGCTTATTGTCATATCCTGACATTCTGGATCAGTGCATCCTTGTACAGAGCTTCTCCAAGCCCTATGCCATGACCGGCTGGCGGATGGGGTATGTCTGTGCCAGTGAGGACTTCATCAATGCGTTCATGAAAGTGCATATCTATGCCATCAGCTGCCCGCCATCCCTGTTCCAGAAGGCTTGTATGACGGCACTGGACTATGATCCTGCCCAAATGAAGGAAGCATATCACAGAAGAAGTATGTTTCTATACAAGTCACTGCTCGATATGCAGCTGCCGGTACCAGAACCTCAGGGAGCCTTTTACGTCTTTCCATGTATCCGTGAATTCGGCATGGATGATGAAACTTTCTGCAAAGAAATGATTCAAAAGGCAGGCGTTGCAGCCGTGCCGGGCAGTGCCTTTGGCATGCCTGGCAGTATCCGTCTGTCCAGCTGCGTCAATGAAGAAAAGCTTCAGGAAGCCATGCGCCGCATGAAGCTGTTTGTAACACAATTGCGGGAGAATACACATGCATGACTGGAAGAAAGAAGCAGAAGACCTGCTGCCAATGATGATCGATCTGCGCCGGCAGTTCCATGCCCATCCGGAACTTGGCAATCACGAACAGGAAACGGATCAAAGAATCGAACGTATTCTGGATGATCTGGACATTCCTCACACAAGAATCTGCGGTACCGGCATCACTGGCACCATTGGCGCCGGCAAGCCATGTGTACTGCTGCGTGCAGACATTGATGCACTGCCCATCAAGGAAGAAACACAGCTTCCCTATGCCTCATGTCATGAGGGCATCATGCATGCCTGCGGCCATGATCTGCATATGGCAGCTCTGCTTGGTGCACTGGCTATCCTGAAGAAACATGAAGACTGGTATACAGGCTCTGTGCGCTTTGTGTTTCAGCCGGATGAAGAGGGTGACGGCGGTGCACAAAGGATGATCCAGGCAGGTGTACTGGATGGTGTATCTGCGGTGTTTGGACTGCATTGTGATCCAACGCTTCCGGCAGGCACAATCGGTTATAAACCAGGCGGCTTTTATGCCGCTGCGGCTACCTTTGATGTCACCGTCAATGGACAGGGATGCCATGGTGCCCAGCCGGAAAAGGGCACGGACAGCCTGTATGCGGCTGCCAGAATGTGCTGTGCGCTCAAGGAGATGACACAAGGCGAAGGAGAAAACCGCCAGGTCGTCACCATTGGCAGCCTGCATGGCGGCAATGTGCGCAATGTCATTCCTTCCTCCACGTCTTTTGCCGGCATCATCCGTGTCTGCAGCACGGCAAAAAGAAAACAGCTCATGCAGGAAGCACAGCAGAAGATCCAGAATATCGCCAGTGCATTATCCGTACAGGCAGAGATTCATATGCATGAAGGATATCCCGGCGTGGTTAACAGTCTCAAAGAAACACAGCTTGTTCAAAAGACTGCTGAGACACTGCTTGGCAAAGAGCACTGCATCCAGGAAGAAGCGGTCATGACAACGGAAGACTTTGGCTATTATCTGCTAGAAAGACCGGGCTCCTTCTATCATTTTGGCACCGGCATCGGACCGGGACTGCACAGTCCGCTGTTCTGCCCGGATGAAAATTGTCTTGCCATCGGGGCAATGATGCACGCTGCCATTGTGGAAGCGTATGGAAAGGAACAGAAACAATGATTGTATGTAAATTCGGCGGCACTTCCTGCTGCTCGGGAAGCCAGCTGAAAAAAGTAAAGGACATTCTGCTTGCCAATCCGGAAAGAAGATATGTGATTGTCTCTGCTCCCGGCAAACGGTTTGATGGCGATCAGAAAGTCACAGATCTTCTCTATCAGCTGGACAAAGACCGCCACACTGCCTCCATTCTGGCAAAGATCCAGCAGCGGTACGCCGACATCATCCGTGATGCCGGCATCACCTTCGATCTGGATCATGAGTTTGAAGTGATCCAGAATCAGCTGGATACCGGCAGCACCGCCTGGCTTGTCAGCCGGGGTGAATACCTGAATGCAAAGATCTTTGCGGCCTACATGAACTGGCCGTTTCTGGAAGCTGCGGACATGATCTTCTTTGACGAGAATCATCATCTGATTGAGCCGCTGACATACCGTTTCATGAAGAAGGAGATGCTCGCCCATGCCAATGGTGTGATCCCGGGCTTCTACGGCAGTGATGAAGCGGGAAATATTGCTGTCTTTCCACGGGGTGGATCAGATGTCAGCGGTGCCCTGGCTGCCAGAGCCGTACAGGCAGATGCCTATGAGAACTGGACGGATGTGGATGGCATTCTGACAGCCGATCCCCATCTTGTGCCAGAGGCAAAGCCCATCAATACGATTTCCTATCAGGAACTGCGTGAGCTTTCCTATATGGGTGCAGGCATGCTGCAGGAAGAAGCTGTCTTTCCATGCCGCAATGCCGGCATTCCTATTAACCTGCGCAATACCAACCATCCAAACGTACAGGGAACATGGATTGTCTCAGAGACGAAACAGCGGACAGAAGCCCATCAGCCGATTACTGGCATTGCCGGTAAAAAAGGCTTCTCGAACATCCAGATCGAGAAAGCCATGATGAATACACAGATTGGTTTTGGTGCCAAAGCTCTGTCAATCCTGGCAGAACATGGTGTTTCCTTTGAACATAACCCGACATCAATTGACACGATGTCCATTCTGGTACCAACGGCAGATCTGAAAGACTGCCGCAAAGCACTGCTGGCAGATCTGCAGGCACAGCTGTCACCAGACAATCTCTTCATTGAAGATGGCATTGCCCTGATTGCTGTGGTTGGCGAAGGCATCATCCGGCATGTCGGCTTTGCCGCAAGGCTGTTTGGCCTGGTGGCAGAGGCAGGCATCAATGTCCGCATGATTGATGTTGGGTTCAGTGAAATGAATGTGATCATCGGCGTCAATGAAGAAGACTTTGAAAAGACGATCAGGGTCATTCATCAAGGTTTGGTGGCAAAATAAACAATTACTTCGGCCAGCGAAGGGTGGCAAAGTAATCCTCAGGTGTTTCTGCACGGCGGATCTCAATGACAGATCCGTCTTTTTTTAACAGCAGTTCGGCGCTGCGCAGCCTGCCATTGTAGTTGTAGCCCATCGAAAAACCATGGGCACCGGTATCATGAATAATCAAGAGATCTCCAACATCAGTCTCCGGCAGTTTTCTCTGCACAGCCAGCTTGTCATTGTTCTCGCACAGATTGCCCGTGACGTCATAGACATGTGTGCAGGGTTCATTTTCCTTGCCCACAACCGTGATGTGGTGGTAGGCGCCATACATGGCAGGCCGCATCAGATTGCATGAATTGGCATCCACGCCAAGATATTCCCGGTATGTTTTCTTCTTGTGCAGCACACGGGTCACCAGACACCCATGGGGACCGGTCATGTAACGCCCCATTTCGGTAAAGATGGCCACATCCTTCATGCCTGCGGGCACAAGTATTTCTTCATAGGCCTTTTTCACACCTGCACCAATGGCAAGAATATCATTTTCTTTGTCTTCAGGCCGGTAGGGGATACCAACACCGCCGGACAGATTGACAAAGGCAATATGCACACCTAACTGCCTGTGCAGATCGACGGCCAGTTGGAAAATGATTCTGGCAAGGGAAGGATAATAGTCATTCGATAATGTATTGGAAGCAAGGAAAGCATGCAGGCCGAAATGCTTCACGCCTTTTTTCTGCAGAATCTGAAAAGAAGAGAAAATCTGTTCACGCGTCATGCCAAACTTGGACTCGCCTGGTGTATCCATGACCTGGAAGCCTTCCTTGCTTTTGCCAAGCGTGAACACACCGCCCTGGTTGTACCGGCAGCACACGGTCTCTGGCAGAGAACCTGCACGTTTCTCGAAGAAAGCAATATGACCGATATCATCAAAATTCACCAGAACATTCATCTCTTTGGCAAGCGCAAAGTCCTGGGCAGGGGTGTCATTGGAGGAAAACATGATGTCATGGCCTGAAAAACCAAGCCGCTTTGCCATGAGCAATTCCGTGTAGGAAGAACAGTCCAGCCCATTGCCAAGATCCTGCATGATTTTCAGAATATACGGGTTTGGTGTTGCCTTGACGGCAAAGTATTCCCGGTATCCCGGATTCCAGGCAAAGGCCTGCTTGACCAGCGCGTCTGTATTCCGGATACCCTGTTCATCATATAAATAAAAGGGCGTAGGATACTGACTTGCAATCTCACGGATCTTCTCATCCGAAACAAACGGTTTCTTCATGGACAAATCTCCTTTTTGTCACCATGTTTACCACAGATGAAAGCCAATATGCAACAAAGATGGAAGAATCTGAGGCAGTATGACCTGAGATTCTTCCATCCTTTATCATCTATCTTTTGCTGTCTTTCTGATGATGCACTGCCTTTTCCGCATACATCTGTGCATCCGCAGCTTCGATCCACTGCTTTTCAGTATGGATTTCATCAGAAAGCCTTGCTGCACCAATACTGACCTGCAGAGTATACGGCGTATGATGCAGATCACTTTGATGCGCCATTTCCTGTTGAATCGTTTCCTTCAGCTTTTCAAAATCATCATGCCTTCCCAGCGGCAGCAGCAGAATGAACTCATCACCGCCATAGCGGCTGATCAGTGCCCTCCGATAGGAACCGTGGCATACAGCACGCAAAGCATCGGCACATTGGCACAGGGCTGCATCACCAATGGCATGACCATAGGTATCATTGATGCTCTTGAAGTGGTCGACATCAACAATCACAAGCGTCATATCATCAGGCTCATGATGCACGAGCACCGAATGCATGCGGTTCATCAGCACCAGCCGGTTGTTCAGACCCGTCAGAGGATCTGCGGAGATTCTGCTCTCCGTTTCATTCATATACTCCTGCAGCAATGCCAGCGTCATGATCGGTACACAAACAGGCACCTGACGCAGCATGGTCTGGATCAGTACTGCTGAAAAAGGGATGCCAAGAAACAACAGCTGGGCAGGGATGGCATAAAGATCCTGATAGCCGCGGTCACTGGTCTTTTTCAGCCAATGGATGTAGCGGATGGCTTCCCATATGGAATAGAAGATCACAACTGCACCAATCAGATAAGCACCTTTGTTAGAAACAAGCACCTGGTTTTTCCAGGCAAACAGCAGTGGATATTTCAGATTGATACACAGCAGTATACCTAGCAGAATCACTGGGATTGCACACAGCCAGCAGGCCTTCCGGTTGTACACAATCGGGCTGTGCCGCTTGCTTTCCATGTAATAAACCCACCAGTATACACTCAGCGCACAAAGCATGACATAGCCGGAATGCAGCAGCAGAAGGATGAAATCACTGGCGGTACTGGTATGAACGAGCATGATCAGCAGAACATAGAGCACGCCGGCTGTGGCAATCGAAAGCAGAATGCGGCTGTACAGCTGGGCTGTCAGCATCTTGCCGGAATGATCGGTATGCACTGCCATTAACAGCAGCATGCCAAGGCACAGTAGATGGATTTCTGCAAAATATGTAATCAGAAAGTTTTCCATAGTGTTATGTAAGGTATCAGAAAAGAAGAAAACAGGTAGACAATTACGCACCTGATCTGTTCTCTTTCTCTTGCTGGCTTGATTATAGCATGGGGTTACTTTTTAACAGATGAGTATCTTCTGCATACATATTATTACAACTCAGTCATTGTGAATTATTCAAAATGATACTCAAAGAAATTACATACCCGTGTAATAATATCTTTTTGTCAACAACGGAAATGGTACCAATTTCATGTCTTTTCGGCACTGTTGTAAAGACCTGCCTTTCCCTATCATGATAACAGGAGAAGAAATCTCACTCATGATCCGTAAGTTATCAATCATTATTGTCTACGGCGTGCTGGCCGCAATTCTCTTTCTTGCGGTGCGCGCTGACCTGCATGCTTCACAAACGCCGCAGGTTCCATCTACTAGTGAGGAACAGTCTGCGGCGGTGCAGGAAGATGAAATTCAGGACGCATGGATTGGACAGGATGAACGCCAGAGCCATGCCCTGATTCTGATGAACGGATACAGAGCAGTGATGATTTCCTTCGATCCCATGGAAACGGATGTGTCTGTCCGGTACAGCATGTACCAGGAAGCACAGATGACAGATTCATCCGGCAGTTTCTGGCGGCTGTTTGCAACACAGGCCAATGCATCATGCATTGCCTCTGTTAAAACCAGCAGGGAGGGTATCCTGCTGATGAGCCTGCCAGACGGCAGCATGGTTCCGGCCAAAGCAATGAGCAGTGGAAATGCAGCAAATCTCATTGCCAGAGCCCAAGAGATTCAAAACGGATTCAACCAGGGAGGACAACATGAAAATCAGTAAATGGATGAAAGGATTCCTGTCATTTCTGCTGTCATTCACCGTCATGTTCACTACCATGATTCAGCAGAATGCGGTATTGGCGGATGAAGGCAGTATCGATCCTGCAGAAGTGATTGATGAGGAAATGCCAGCATCATCGCCTGAAGCTGAGCCAACAGCAGAAGCTGAGGCAACACCGGCCGCTTCAGAACCAGTTGCCACACCAGTGGCATTAGAAACAGCAGAGCCAACTGTACAGCCAGATGAAACACCGGCTGTACAGGAAGCAGATGTACAGACAGAAAGCACACCTGCAGAAGCACCGCAGGCTGCCACAGCCCAACCGGCGGAAACACAGGAAGAAGCATATGTCTCACCGACATCCTTCGACGCTGAAACGGATAACATCAAAGTGCATGCCGAAACAGCAGAAGGCGCCTTCAATGAGCCGGTCACACTTGTGGTCAATGTGCTTGAAGAAGATACAGAAGATTATAAGAAGGTCCAGGAAACAATGGACCAGAACGGCAGCAGCCAGGATGGTATGCTCGCCCTTGATATCAGATTTGAAAACAGCAGCAATCAGGAAGTCGAGCCAAACGGCCAGGTTTCCATTTCTGTCGTCATAAAGGATGCTGCCAATGAAGATATTGACCAGTCATCTCTGCAGGTTACTCACCTCAAGGAAGAAGATGACGGAACACTCACACTGGAAAAGGTAGCTGACAATGATCAGAATACTGATGGCTACATCCGTACGGCAGATAACAATGTAGAAGCAGACTTCACAGCAGACAGTTTCTCTGTTTATGCCGTATCGTATGCAAGAAATGAAGATGCAGCAACAAACAATATCTACTTCACAGATACATACGGTACGGAAATTGCGGATGCAGTCAGCTTGACAAGCAATTTTTCCGGTATTGATCTGAGCACATATAAAACCATTGATGGCTATCAGAATCCAAAGGTATTTGTTGGCTCTTATAATGGTACACGTATTAACTCGACACTGACATACTACAATTATTGGCAAGATGCATATTGGGCTTATATAACATATGGCGGCTACCGTGCATATGATCTGGATGATCGGGATGTCTATGTCGTTTATGAGAAGACACCTAGTTTTACTACTCTGTCTACTGTCAATACCGTAGACAGTGAAAAATTAGGGTTCTATATTGAAATGGTTAATATGGTCCCGTATTGGCATTATTCTGACTATGGCCCATATAAACCGAATGGCACCCTTACACAAGGATTGTACGGAAGATTACTTGATTCTAATGGATACCCATACTTTGCAGGTTCCAGTATCTCGTTGAGCAGCCCGTTTGCTTCATCTACAAAAGCAAATCATTTGTTCTATCAGGATTACTATAATTCTACCGGCTATTTCTACTACAACAGTGCAGATACATTTGCGTCATTGCAAAGCAATGGAAATTTCCTAGTGTCCAATCAGCTTGGCTCTCCAAGCGGCGATTCGGATTTTTTCTACAAAAGAGGAAATTTCTTGCCATACAATAGCCTGAATCTCAACAGAGTGATCAATCATAATCTTTATGACGATCAGGGCAATGCACTTTCTATAGGTGCTCCGCGATATAATGAAAATCTGTACGCGGTGAATGAATCAGTTGATTTTGGCTTTGGTATGCATGCTAGCGCAGAATTCTACCAGCCAGTTAATGGCCAGGTAAACGGCGGTGACGATATGGTTTATGAGTTCACTGGCGATGATGACATGCTTGTCTACATTGATGGAGTATTGGTGCTTGATCTAGGTGGAAATCATGATGCACAAAGTGGAAAAATCAATTTCCGTACTGGAACGGTAACCTTCACAAATATCAGTAATAAAACTAAGAAGGATTCGGGATCTTCTACCACAATTAAGAATCAGTATGAATTAGCTGGACAGCTTGGCTCAACAACCTGGTCTGGCGATACATTTGCAGCAGGTACTTCCCATAAGATTGACATTTTCTACATGGAACGTGGCGGAGGTGCTTCCAATCTGAAGATGAAGGTCAACATTCCGCCGGTACCAGCTGGATCAGTTACTGTATCCAAAAAGGTGGAAGGGCTTGATGCGACCCAGGCTGCTAATGAAACCTACAAGATGCAGCTGATGATTGATGGCAGAATCGCAGCAAATAGAGCTTACACACTGACTGATAAGCCGAATACTACACTGTCTACAGATGGGAATGGACAGTTCGATCTGAAAGCAGGACAGACAGCCGTGTTCAGTGGAGTGGGGCATGGTAGTACTGTCAAGGTAAATGAGATTGTCGATGCGAATACAATCTATAATGTTTCGTATCAAAGATATGATTCCAATAACAATAAAATCACTGACAATAAGGATACAATCACCGTACCAAGTGCAGGACATGTTGCTGTAACCGTTACAAACAATGCAACACAGCACACCAAGGATCTGACCATAACAAAACAGTTCCTCATGAATGGACAGGATGTTTCCGGTTCCATCAATATGGATGCTTTCCAGAATGCAGCATTCACTCTGCAGGAATCCAAAGACAATGGTGGTACATGGAAAGATCTGTATACCATTTCCTACAGCAGCTTCCAGAATGGTTCCTATACATTCAGACAGCTGGATCCAAGAAGTCAGTACAGAGTCATTGAGAATCTGACAGATACAACGAATGGCAGCAACGCTGCATACAGCTATACTGGCACAGTATCTTCTGTCAATAACACCAAGGGCGATACAACTTCTCCGGTGATCTCTCTGGAAGATGGCAATGCAACAATTGCATTCGCGAATAACTATGGAACACAGACATATCCATTAACCATCAAGAAGAGTTTCGATGGCATTGAGAGTCTGCCTTCCAGCTTCCAAATCACGATCGAAGGAAGTAATGAGGTATTTACTGTTGAAAACAATCCTGGATCTGGGACAGCTGAAGATCCATATGTCTGGTACACAAATGCAGCTTATAACAGCACTCTGACAATCACTGAGAGTGGTTATGAGACTGACAATTATCAGATTGCCGATGGTACAGAAACACAGAAGAAGATCAAAATTGGCTCCGGCAGCAATGTCGTTGAATTCACAAACCATTACGTGCCTAAGAGCTTCGAATTCACTTTGGTCAAGAAATTTGTTGGTATCACAAAGGATGAAATCCCGCAGAATTTCCAGATTGAAGGTAATGGCAAGACATACGTACTAAAGGATTCAACACCAAGTGATAATGGTCTGACATACACATGGACTGATTACGCAAATTATGGTGTTGATCTGTCATTCGAGGAATCAAATGCAAATGTTACTGGCTATAGCTTGACTGCCAGCAGCAATGGCACAGCTGCGATCCACATGCAGGCCTCTGGCAATACAGCTGAAATCACAAATACTTACACACCTCAAACCTACAATGTAACAGTTACCAAGGTGTTTGAAGGTCTTGACAGTGATGCAGATCGCAGCAATTTTGAAATGCAGGCAAGCGTGGATGGTGTTACTACTGCCAAGAAGATTTCTGATGCTATAGGAGGAGATGGCACAGCAAATAATCCATTCACTTGGACATTTGAGGCTCCGTATAAGAAAACTGTGACTGTAAGCGAAGCCAACTATCAGATCAAGGGCTTCACACGTACAAACAATGATGCAACAACAAAATCAATCCCAGTTATAGCATCCAATGAAAGCAACAGAGTCTCCTTTACGAACGTTTATCAGAAGAATACAGGTGAGGATGTGAATGAACTTCCTACTCTGAATATTCTTAAGAAAGATAACAAAGGCAAAGCTCTTGCTCAGGCAAAATTTACTCTGTATGGACCAGATGGTAAGAAAGTCTGGCATGATGTGACAGATACAGAAGGCAAAGTTACAGTAGATTTCTCCAAGTATACATTCTCTGCAAATAAGACATCTTATCAGTTTACACTGAAAGAGACAGAAGCTCCGACGGGTTATACAGCTTCCGATGAGACATATACATTTACTGTTAATCTGAAAGACGGCGATCCACAGATCAAATATGATTCTGCTAACAACTTATTCCAGAAGATCTATCACTGGATCGTTGGCAATCAGTCATCTGCTTCCTATGATGCAGCAACCTCTACACTGACAGTAGTTAATACGATCAATCAGTACAAGTACAAGATCGTCAAGACATTCAGCGGCGTTGCTGACCTTCCTGATACATTTGCGATTACTGATCAGAATGGCAAGAAGTACACTGCAAAGAAAGATGTCACAAAGAATAGCAAAACCTACACCTGGACTGGCACTGCGGATTATGGTACTGAATTCACGCTTACAGAAAGCGGCATGGAAGTCTATGGCTATGATCTGAATAACACCGTTAATAGTAAGAGTAATAGTAAGAGCGGTGCTTCCGGGACCCTGAAAGTTACATCGGAGGAAAAGGATAACGTCATTACTTTCAGCAATATCTACACAGCACAGACACGTAAAGTCACTGTCACAAAGCAGTTCAACGGTCTGAGTGCAGAAGAAATTCCTGCAGGCTTTGCAATCAAGGGATTAGATGAAGATCTGACGCTGAATAGCGAAGGCGTAACGAAGCTCGATGACTTTACTTACCAGTGGACAAAGAATGTTACTTTTGGAACGGAACTGAAACTTACTGAGACTGGATATGATGTATCCGGCTACCAGGTCTCTGCAGCTATCAATGGCTATCCAGGCACTGGCATCGAACTGACAGCAGGCGATGATAACAAAGTTGCTTTCGTCAATACATATGAAAAGAAGTATTCCGAAGAAGATGATGTTACAAAGCCTGTCTTCACAATCCACAAGATTGATCAGGATGGCAAGCTGCTGGCAGGTGCAACATTCACACTGAGAGACAGCAATAACAAGGTTGTCTGGTCTGGAACATCAGATGGTAAAGATGATCTGACTGTAAACTTCAATAAGTTTGACTTTGGTAAAGATGCAAATGCCAGGTTCAGTTTCACACTCCATGAAGATGCGCCTACAGGTTACACAGGTGCTGGCGATTGGACAATTGAGGTCAGTGAGGATGATGGCGTTGTCAGTCTGAGAAAAGAATCTGATGAGGACTTCTTCCACAGGATCTACAACTGGCTGATCAGGAATAAGTCCGATCAGAACTTTGACAAGGACAGCAAGGTTCTGACTGTTACCAATCCGGTTAACAGCTATTACTTCACAGTCACAAAGAGTTTCACAGGTATAGAAGCACTGCCGGAGGATTTCCAGATCACCGATTCTCTTGGTCATGTATACAAGATTGGTGATGCAAAGGTGGTTGATGGTGCTTATACATGGACAGGCAAAGCTGACTATGGAACAGAAGTTACCTTCACAGAAGAGAACTATGAAGTAACAGGATTTGACGTTACTGCAAAGGCAAATGATGTAGAACGTGATTCTGCTGCTCTGAGAATTGGCACTGATAAGGAAAAGAATGTTGTTGCTTTCAGCAATGAATACAAACTCAATTCTTATCACTATACAGTCACGAAGACATTCTCCGGTATGTTACGCCTCTCACGAAATGACCATTCGCAGATCAGATTGATTGTCACTGATCTGCTTTTTATAATGTCACCAGTTAGAAAGGAAAAAACCTCAGAGTCTTTTGTTATCTTGCGGATAATACTCT
>NZ_JALBUR010000026.1:0-24029 GCF_033971865.1 Grylomicrobium aquisgranense
ATGCTAGCTACTGCTTTCGCTCTGGGTTATTCACCCTCGGCTGGTAGTTCACTTCGCTTGGCGACAAATACCCGCGGCCTGCCTCTATTGCAGGCTAGATGTGTGCCATGCCCGACACACTATGAAATATGCCTGATGGAAAGCCATCAGGCATATTTTTGGTGCAAAAGAAAAATCACCTTGCGGTGATCTGTTACTGGATCTGCATCATGTTTTTCAGCTTGCGGGCAATCGTGCGTGCCTCACTTTCCTCCAGCCACTGAATGCCATTTTCAGCATCCCGCTTAAGAATGATCGCAACCCCGCGGGCAGAAGGGTCCCGGTAATTCAGCACCAGAATCGCATCATCATAGCGGGGAGAAGCTACTTCCGCTGCATTGTAGACAATCCGATACTCACGGCCTAGATCAGGCATTGATAACTCAACCAGTTCTCTTCTGCCATTGTAGCCGTCATCCAGCTGTTCCCGTATGACTTTGTTGGACTCATAGAAGACCGTATCCATGACATAGTCAGATGTATGGGCAACGTC
Organism: Grylomicrobium aquisgranense; assembly: GCF_033971865.1. Classification (NCBI taxonomy): domain Bacteria; kingdom Bacillati; phylum Bacillota; class Erysipelotrichia; order Erysipelotrichales; family Erysipelotrichaceae; genus Grylomicrobium; species Grylomicrobium aquisgranense. The sequence continues at coordinate 533 of NZ_JALBUR010000026.1, forward strand.
CACTTTGGTCTTGCTGCTGTCTGTATAATATGTCCGCAATACCAGTGTTCCCTTGATGACATACGGCGCATTGGCACCATACAGTGCAACCGTATAGACCATATGGTGGCGGTAATCAAAAGGATAGTAAATCTGTTCTTCAGCCATCGGATACTCCTTTGCATTCAATAATATATGCAAAACTGCGTTTAAGCAAGATGGTGGATTCTGCTACAATAGCCCCGGAAAGTGACTGATCGATATGGAAATTGAGATTCTGCATCTGCTGGATGGGGCTGAAAAAGCCACCGGTACAGCAGTCGTGATTGATGTCTTCCGTGCCTTTTCCCTGGAGGCATATCTGTACCAGCGCGGGGCCGCATTGATCCTGCCGGTACAGACGGTTCAGGAAGCACTGGACCTGAAAAAAGAGCATCCGGAATATCTGCTGGCAGGAGAGCGGCATGGTGCCAAAGTTCAGGGCTTTGATGTCGGCAACTCACCAAGTGCCATCATGCATCTGGATGTCAAAGGCAAAACAGTGATTCATACAACCAGTGCCGGCGTACAGGGACTTCTGGCTGCATCCCATGCGGACGAGGTGATCAGCGGTGCTCTGGTCAATGCCGCTGCCATTGCCCGCTATCTGAAGAAGAAAAATCCTGACTATGTCAGCCTTGTCTGCATGGGCCTGGAGGCTAAGCGGGATACAGAAGAAGATGTTTTGTGTGCGGAATACATCAGAAGTCTTCTGCAGGAAAAACCACTGGCGGACATTGACGAGCGCATTGATGCACTGCGCTATCAGGAAGGAAAGAAATTCTTTGATCCTGCCCAGCAGAATGTCTTTCCGCAGGCAGACTTCGGCCTGTGCACAAAGCGTGACTGCATGAACTTTGTCATTCAGGCACAGCATACACAGAAAGGGATCCAGATGGTGAAGATCGATGCCTAGAATGCCAATGACGGGACGCAAATACTTCTTCTTTGATATTGATGGCACATTGACCAATGATGCGGACCACCGCATTGTGCCAAGTGCCCAAAGAACCCTGCATGAGCTGGAAGACAATGGCCATTTTGTGGCTATTGCGACCGGACGTGCCCATTATAAAGCTGTATCTTTTACCAACAGCATCGACATTCATTCCCTTGTCTGTGCCGGTGGCGGATGTCTTGTCATCAATGACCGCATCATTGCCAATCATACGCTGGATCATGAGATGGCTGTGTCTTTGCTGCATCATGCTGATGCAGCAGGAATGGGATGGCTGGTTATGTATGATGACTCTGACAAGGTCATCATGAAAGATATGAAGTTCCTGGAACAGGCCGGCCTGCGCACTGAGCTGACAACATACATTCTGGATGAAAAGCTGAATCCTGCATCACTGCCGATCTATAAGGTTTATCTTGCCATAACACCCTCACAGGAAAAAGCCAATCCCTGGATTGAACAGGCCGGATGGCTGCGTATGGGACCAGGATATATCGTGTTCCAGTACGATGAGAAAAAGAAGGGTATCCTGGAAATGATGGATGCGCTGCACCATGATCCAAAGGATGTTGTCGTCTTTGGCGATGGCAAGAATGATCTTGTGATGTTTGATCCGCTCTGGTTTTCGATTGCCATGGGAAACGGGGCGGATGCTGTGAAGGAGCGGGCGGATTATGTTACTGCTGCCAATATGGATGACGGTATTGAAAAAGCCTGCCTTCACTTTGGCTGGATCTGCAGAAAATGATTGCAAAGACTGCGTTATTCATGGTAATATCTTGAGCGCGTATGTATATGCGCATCAGCTGTTCCGCTGGCCGCAGTTATTTGACTATGAGCAGATGATCATTCGATAGATGGAGGAGAATATCATGGATCTCAGTTTGGTAAACAAAATCACACAGAATCAGATTCGTACAGATATCCCGGCATTCAAAGTCGGTGATACAGTCAGAGTTGACGTACGTATCAGAGAAGGTCAGAAGACCAGAATTCAGGCATATGAGGGTGTTGTTGTTGATAAGAACAACGGCGGCATCGGTGCTACCTTCACTGTCCGCAAGATGTCCAGCGGCATCGGCGTGCAGAGAACCTTCCCGGTCAACAGCCCGATCATTGACAAGGTAACTGTTGTCCGCAAGGGTAAGGTCAGAAGAGCTAAGCTGACATACCTCAAGGGTCTGTCCGCAAAGAATGCCCGTATCAAGGAAGACCGCTAAGTTTCTTCCTGCTGGTGATTGCCAGACAAACAGCCGTCTCGTCATCGAGATGGCTTTTTTTACGCATTTCTGCGTGATAGAATGAAAACCGTTATGAGTGAAGAAAACAAGAAAAACAACAATGACGAAAAAGAAGAAAAGACATCCTTCGGTGCGGATCTGGCAGGCTTTCTCAAGGATCTTCTGATCTCTGTACTGATCGTGCTGTTCATTGTCAAAGTCATTGCCCGCCCGGTGCAGGTCATCGGCAGCTCCATGTATCCAACCCTGCAGAATGGCGAACTTGGCTTTTCCAATGTGATCGGCACAAAGATGGGCCATATCAAGCGTTTTGATGTTGTCATCATCTACCTGGAAGAAAAGAAGGAATATCTGGTCAAGCGCGTCATCGGCCTGCCTGGCGAGACAGTCAGCTGCAAGGATGGCCAGCTGTATATCAATGGCGAGGCAGTCGATGAGCCGTTTCTCGATCAAGCCTATGTGGCACAATATGGTGATTCCTTCATGAGCGATGTTGAAGAAATAACGCTTGGTGATGATGAATACTACTGCCTTGGCGACAACCGGCCGCACAGTACCGATTCCCGCTATTATGGGCCATTCAAGAAATCGGATATTGTTGCCAAAGGCATCCTAGTATTCTGGCCTTTGAAGAAGATGGGGGTCCATACATGGTAAAGGTACAGTGGTATCCCGGTCACATGGAAAAAGCCAGAAGGCAGATGAATGAACGCCTGAAAGCTGTGGATATGATCATTGAGGTACGGGATGCACGCATTCCCAATGCCTCTGCCAATCCGCTGCTGAAAGAAATGGCACCAAACAAGCCCAGGCTGATCGTCCTTGCCAAAAGCGATATTGCGGATCCCGAAATTACAAAACAATGGCTGCAGGCGTTCCAGAAAGAAAACCAGATGGCCATTGCTTTGGATCTTTCCCATGATGCCCATGCCGGCCGGAAAGTCATTCAGGCATGTAGTACATTGATGCGCCCGATCCATGAAAAGCAGATTGCCAAAGGAATTCGTCCACGGGCTGCCAGAGCCATGGCCGCCGGCATTCCCAATGTAGGCAAAAGCACACTGATCAACCGCATTGCCGGCAAAAACACGGTCGCAGCCGCTGATAAGCCAGGTGTCACCAGATCATTAACCTGGATTCATGCCGATAAAAGCCTCGATCTGCTCGATACACCAGGCGTTCTCTGGCCGAAGTTTGAAGATGACAGAACCGGATCCCTGTTAGCTGCATGCGGTGCTATCAACGAAACAATCCTGGATCTGAAAGCCATTGCCATGGATACCATCCATGCGATTCAGGATCTCTATCCTGGCATTCTGGAAAATGAATTTCATACCGAACATGTCAATCCCAATGGTATGCTCAAAGCCATTGCCAATGAACGGCACCTGCTGCTATGCGAAGGAGAGCCGGACACCAAACGTGCTGCCTCTGTCTTCCTGCATGAATTCCGCCGCGGCAAGTATGGTCCATTGACGCTGGAAAGGCCTTCCTGATGCCAAAGAAAATCTGCCCCAATACATATGAACATGAAGCCTGGGCAGCTGGCAGAAATGTGCTTGGCATGGATGAAGCAGGCAGGGGACCCCTGGCCGGTCCATTGAGCGTAGCCGGTGTCATATTTCCCATTGGCTATGAAAATCCGGAAATTTATGACTCCAAGGCACTAAGCGAAAAGAAGCGTGAAGCGTTATATGACACAATTCTGGAAGATGCACTGTGGGCAATGGTGATCGAAGTCAGGGAAGCGGATATTGACCATTACAACATTTACCGCGCAGATCAGCTTGCCATGGAAGAAATTGCACGGGCAGCCAAAGCAGATGTGATTCTGAGCGATGCGATGCCGCTGCCGGATCTGGATCAGAAAACAATCGACCTGATCAAGGGAGACCAGAAAAGCATCTCCATTGCGGCTGCTTCCATTCTTGCCAAGGTCACAAGAGACAGGATCATGAAGGCATATGATGCCATCTATCCCGGCTATGGCTTTGCCCGCAATAAAGGCTATGGCACCAAAGAACATCTGGCTGCCATTGAAAAGCTTGGCATCACGCCGATTCACAGGCGCAGCTTCGCACCCGTCATGTATCATCAGACAAAGCTGGATCTTTTTTAAGGGATTCAGCTTTTTTTGCGGCCATAAGATGCTGGAGGACACAAACATGAATGATCGAGAAAGACTGGCAGGCTATGCCTGCCGCTTCCAGGGTGACTGGAAGCAGATCCAGCATGCATGGATGCATAACATAGACACAGATGAAACACCATCGGATCCTTTTATCACCATTCTGGACAAAGAATACCCACCTCAGCTGAAGCAGCTGCAGTATGCGCCATGGGTATTGTTCTATGAGGGGGATATCACGCTTCTGCAGAAACGGATGATCACGCTGGTTGGCACAAGAAAGCCCAGTGTGCAGGGAGCCCAGGCTGCCATTGCCATCACGTCCCGGCTGAGCAGACAGTTTGTGATCGTCAGCGGTCTTGCCAAAGGCGTTGACGGCATCTGCCATCGCACTGCACTTGTCCATCAGAAACCAACCATCGGTGTCATTGCCCATGGCCTGGATACGGTATATCCCATGGTGAACCAGGATCTTTATGCAGCAATGAAGCAGCAAGGACTGATCCTGTCAGAATTTCCCAGAGGCACACCAGTGCGCAAATACAGCTTTCCCTGGCGCAACCGTATTCTGGCCGCATTGTCAGAGGCCGTGATTGTCGTACAGGCAAGCGTGCACAGCGGTACGATGCATACAGTAAGGGAAGCACTGCAGCTGGGAAAAGAAATCTGGTGCGTGCCGCATCCTTTTCAGCAGGAGGAAGGATTTGGCTGCAATGCTCTGATTGATGATGGGGCAAGAATCCTGTACGATCTGGATCAGCTGCAGGAGATTGAACAAACAAAACCGGTTGAAAATGCAAAACGTTTCGTGTAAGGTAAGCCTTGTTACAAATTTTATGCGAAATCAAAGGGAAAAATGCAAATGAAGAATTTAGTCATTGTAGAGTCTCCATCAAAATCGAAAACGATTGGAAAATATCTGGGACCGGATTATACGGTCGTCTCCAGCAAAGGACATATCCGCGATCTAGCCATCAAAGGTAAAGATGGCCTTGGCGTAGACATTGACAATGGTTTTACGCCCGTATATGAAATCTCAAAAGACAAAAAAGATGTTGTCAAAGAACTGAAGGATGATGCGTCCAAAGCACAGAATGTCTATCTGGCAACCGACCCGGATCGTGAAGGAGAAGCCATTTCCTGGCATCTTGCTCAGGTGCTGGATCTGCCCGAGGATGCCACGGACCGTGTCACCTTTCATGAAATCACAAAGAATGCAGTCAAGCAGGCATTCTCACAGCCCCGTCAGATTGATATGGATCTTGTCCATTCTCAGGAAACCAGAAGAATTCTGGACCGCATCATTGGTTTCAAGCTTTCCAAACTGCTGAAAAACAAGATCAAGTCCAAGTCTGCCGGCCGTGTACAGTCGGTTGCCTTGAAGCTGATTGTAGAGCGTGAAAAAGAAATCAAGGCATTCAAGCCCCAGGAATACTGGACGCTGGATGCCATCTTCCGCAAGGATGGCACTGAATTTACAGCAGCCCTGAGTAAAATCAACGCAGAAAAGGCACAGCTGCACAATGCAGAAGAAGCTGAAAAAGCATTCCAGGCATGCCAGGGTGAGTTTGAGATCACATCGATCAAGACCTCAGTGCGCTCCCGCCGCCAGCCGCTGCCGTTCATTACATCCACATTGCAGCAGGAAGCTTCCACCAAGCTTGGCTTTGCGGCCAAACGCACCATGTCCATTGCCCAGCGTTTATACGAAGGCATCGATATCGGTTCAGGCCAGGAAGGTCTGATCACCTATATGCGTACCGACAGTACCAGACTTTCGGATCTGTACATCAATGCCGGCCGCAAAAAGATCGAACAGGAATTTGGCAAAGAATATCTTGGCAGCTACCATGCTCACAATGATGCCAATGCCCAGGATGCTCATGAAGCAATCCGTCCGACCAACATCGAAAACACACCTGAGAAGATCAAGCCATATCTGACCAGTGAACAGTACAAGCTGTATCACATGATCTATGCCCGTGCGCTGGCTTCTTTGATGGCACCGGCACGCTTTGATGCGATGACAGTTGTACTGAGCCAGAATGGCCATGACTTTACAGCCAGCGGCTCCAAACTTGCCTTTGACGGCTTCCTGAAGGTCTACAAAGACTATGATGCCAGCAAGGATGTGCTGCTGCCGGTATTGGAACAGGGTGAAAAGATGCCGGCTGCATCCCTGCAGAAAAACCAGCACTTCACCGAACCGCCGGCAAGATACACCGAAGCAAAGCTGATCAAGGCAATGGAAGAGGAAGGTATCGGCCGTCCAAGTACGTATGCCATGATCATTGATACCATCCAGGCAAGAGGCTATGTCACGCTGGAACGTACGTCTCCTAAAAGCAGAACCAGAGTATTCTTCCCGACGGATCAGGGTATTCTGACAACCGAAAAGCTGGATGAATACTTTGCCAGCATCATCAATGTCAAATACACTGCACAGATGGAAACAAAGCTCGATGAAATTGCGGATGGTGAAGCCAGAGAACTGGATACGCTGACGGCATTCTGGCAGAAGTTTGAACCACTGCTGGATGCGGCCTATGAAGGCATGGAGAAGATCCAGCCGGAAAAAACAGGCGAGAAATGTCCGGTATGCGGCGGTGATCTGGTCTACCGGGTCGGCCGCTATGGCAAGTTCATTTCCTGCTCTAATTTCCCGACCTGCCGCTATACCAGACAGATCGAAACAGACAAAGAAAAGCCAGAGCCGATCGGCCGTACCTGCCCGGACTGCGGCGGTCAGCTGGTCAAGCGAAAAAACCGGTATGGTTCCTACTTTATCGGCTGTGCCAACTATCCTAAGTGCCACTACATGGAAAACATGCAGGGAGAGCGCGTGTACTCCAAGGCAGAAAAGGCTGCCATGAAGCAGGGAGATGGCAAAGAAGAAGACAGTACGAAACCTGCAAAGAAGACAACCGTCAGAAAGACGGCGCGCAAAACAACTGCTAAGAAAACATCAGCTAAAAAGACGGCAGTCAGGAAGACCGCTGCCAGAAAGACAGCGGCAAGGAAAACAACAGCCGGAAAGGCATCTTCCCGGACAAAGAAGACAGGTGAAGAGGCATGAAGCAGGCATATGTGATTGGTGCCGGGCTGGCGGGATCTGAGGCTGCCTGGCAGCTGGCAGAGCGTGATATCAAAGTGACATTGTATGAAATGAAACCGGTCAAGCATTCAGCAGCCCATCATGAGGATACCTATGCTGAGCTTGTATGCTCCAATTCATTACGCTCCAATTCATTGACCAATGCTGTTGGCGTACTCAAGGAAGAAATGCGTACAATCGGTTCTTTGATCATGGCAAAAGCTGATGAAAACCAGGTGCCGGCAGGCTCTGCTCTGGCCGTAGACAGAGAACGCTTTTCACAGGCTGTCACCGATGCCATCAACAGCCATCCCAATATCACGGTTGTCCATGAAGAAGTGGATCATATTCCAAACGAGCCATGTGTCATCGCTACCGGACCGCTTTCTTCACAGGCAATGGTAGATGCCATCGGCTCCCTGATCGATCAGAAGTACTGCTATTTCTATGATGCGGCAGCACCGATTGTGACAGCGGATTCCATCGATTACAGCAAGGCTTACTTCAAGAGCCGCTATGACAAAGGCAGCGCCGACTATCTCAACTGCCCAATGACACTGGATGAGTTTAATGCATTCTATGAGGCGGTAATCACTGCGAAAACAGCCGATCTGCACAGCTTTGAAAAAGAAGTCTACTTCGAAGGATGCATGCCTTTTGAGGTGATGGCAAAAAGGGGCAGAGATACATTGCTGTTTGGCCCGATGAAGCCGGTTGGACTGGAGAAGGACGGCGTGCGTCCCTATGCGGTTGTGCAGCTGCGCCGGGACAATGCGGAATCTTCCCTTTACAACATTGTCGGCTTCCAGACCCATCTGACCTGGGGTGAGCAGAAGCGCATTATCCATATGATCCCAGGTCTGGAAAATGCGGAGATTGTACGCTATGGCGTCATGCACCGGAATACCTATATCGATTCACCGGTTATCTTAAACGAAGGCTATCAATACAAAAACCGGAAGGATCTGTTCTTTGCCGGACAGATGACGGGTGTGGAAGGGTACATTGAAAGTGCTGCCTCCGGCATGCTGGCAGGGATCAATCTTGCCCATGTTCTGCATGAGGAACCGCTGGCTCCGGCTGATCGGGATACGATGATCGGTGCCATGTCCTATTATGTCAGCCATGCCGATCCGGCTCACTTTCAGCCGATGAATGCAAACTTCGGCATCATGCATTTAAGCGCCAATGTGAAGAAAAAAGACCGCAAGGCAGCCTATGCTCCGCAGTCTCTTGCATTGATCCGCCAGATGAAGGAATCCCATGTCCTTTGAAGACAGCCTGGATGGCTTTCTGAGCCAGATTTCCCGCAGCCGGACAGGTTCCAAGGACACCCGGGATGCTTATCACCGCGATGTACAGCGTTTTCTTTCCTATCTGGAAGATCAGAACATTACTTCGTTTGAAAATGTGACAAGAAATGATATTGCGGATTATATCACGCAGCTGCGCAGCGGCCATATCGGCGGCCATGTTCTGTCCAATGCCTCTTTTTCCCGCAATCTGTCTTCCCTGAAATCATTCTGGCGGTATCTGAACCAGTATGAACATGTCCAGGCGAATCCTGTACAGGCCTTCCATGGCTCACGCCATACCCGCAAACTGCCGGAATATCTGACCTTTGATCAGATGGAGAGTCTTCTGAACACATTTGACTTATCTACATTGAATGGGGTACGTGACCGCTGCATCCTGGAAACCATGTACGCCTGCGGGCTGCGTGTCTCCGAGTGTGCCGGCATCCGCATCCAGGATGTCAGTCTTTCCGAAAACTATCTGCGGGTGCTGGGTAAGGAAAGCAAGGAGCGCATGGTGCCGTTCTATCCCAGATGCAGCCAGCTGTTAAAAATCTATCTGCAGCAGGTGAGGCCTTTGCTGATGCAGGGCCATCCAGAAAACGGCATCCTGTTTATCAACCGCTTTGGCAAAGGAATCTCATCCCGTTCCATCCAGATCATGGTAGAAAAGGCAGGCGTCAATGCCGGCCTGTATATCCATGTTCATCCCCATATGATCCGCCACAGCTTTGCGACGCATCTGCTTGACAATGGCGCTGATCTGCGGGTCGTACAGGAACTGCTTGGGCATTCTTCTCTGTCGACGACCCAGATCTATACCCATCTGACACAGGACCGCCTGGCAAAGGTGGTGGAGGCGGCCCATCCGCATTCTTTGACAAATGAGGAAAAACAGCAGAAAACGGGCATTTCAGATGATAAAAAGCTTTGAAACAGATGCAGGTTATGATACCATACTTGAGGCATCTGTTTTTTTGATGCAGAAAAGATAGATGTACTTCTCACACAGTGAATTCACCATCCCGTGCATGCAGAGACTGTAAAGCATGCGGGCTGCATGTTGCTGGTGTTCGAAACTGTGGCGGAAAACAACGGAAAGCGAGGTAAAAATTAAAATGACTGTTGTTTCAATGAGGAAAATGCTCGAAAACGGTGTTCATTTTGGACATCAGACACGCAAGTGGAACCCGAAGATGAAGCAGTATATCTATACTGCCAAGAACAATGTTTACATCATTGATCTTGCCAAGACACAGGAACAGCTGGACAAGGCATATGCTGCCCTGAAGAAGATCACGGAAGACGGCGGCAAGGTTCTGTTTGTCGGTACCAAAAAGCAGGCACAGGCTACTGTGCTGGAAGAGGCAATCCGTTCCGGAAGCTTCTATGTCAACCAGAGATGGCTGGGCGGCACTCTGACGAACTTCAGAACGATCCAGAAGTCCATCAAGAAGCTGACTGACATTGAAGAGATGGAAACATCCGGCACCATTGAGCACTATACAAAGAAGGAGCAGGCTCTGCTTCTGAAGCAGAAGGATAAGCTGGAAAACTATCTCGGCGGTATCAAGGAAATGAAGAAGCTGCCGGATGCTCTGTTCATTGTCGATCCTCTGCAGGAGCACAATGCTGTCGAGGAAGCACGCAAGCTGAACATCCCGGTATTTGCACTGATTGATACAAATGCAGACCCGACCAAGGTGACATATCCGATCCCGGCCAATGATGATGCCGTACGTTCCATCAAGCTGATGGTCAGCGTCATCGCTGATGCTATCGTTGAAGCCAAGGGCGGAGTTCTGGAAGTTGCTCATCAGGAAGAAGAGGGTGAAGACATCACCATGAAGGATGTCATCATCAATGTTGAGCAGCAGGCTGCTGAATATGAGCGCAAGAGAAGACAGAGATTTGAAGAGCGCCGTGCCCAGATGGCTGCCGGCAATGGCCGCAATGGCCGCTTCTCCAATGGCAATGGTGAGCGCCGTGTATTCCGCAGAGACAGCCGCAACACAAATGCTGCTGCACCTGCCGCAAAACCTGCAGTAAAGAGTGAGGAAACTGTAAAGGAGGACAAGTAATTCATGGCAGCTGTAACTGTTGCAATGATCAAAGACCTGCGTGAAAGAACAGGCGCAGGCATGATGGACTGCAAGAAGGCTCTGACTGAGTCTGACGGCAATATCGAAAAGGCAATTGACTGGCTCCGTGAAAAGGGCATTGCCAAGGCTGCATCCAAGGAAGGCAGAATTGCTGCTGAAGGTCTTTCCAGAATTCTGGTGAAGGGTAACAAAGCCGCAATCGTTGAAGTCAACTCTGAGACTGACTTCGTTGCCAAGAACGAGAAGTTCCTGCAGCTGCTTGACAAGACACTGAACACTCTGATTGACTCCGATGCCAAGACAGTAGACGAGGCAATGGAGCTCAAGACAGAAGATGGCACACTGAAGGACACTTATGTCGCTGCTGTTGCTACGATCGGTGAGAAGATCACCCTGAGACGCTTTGCCATCCTGAGCAAGCAGGATGATGAAGAGTTTGGTGCTTACATGCACCAGGGCGGCAGAATCTCTGCTTTGACACTGGTCAAGGGTACAGATGATCCGCAGGTAGCCAAGAACATGGCAATGCAGGTTGCTTCCATGAACCCGACATATGTTTCCAGAAACGATATGCCGAAGGAAATCGTTGATCATGAGCGTTCCATTCTGGAAGCTCAGCTCAAGGATGATGAAAAGCTTGCCAACAAGCCTGAAAAGGTCAAGGCTGGCATCATCGAGGGACGTCTGTCCAAGGATCTGCAGGATATGTGCCTGGTAGATCAGATGTTCTTCCTGGATCAGGATGTCAAGTGCGGCCAGTACCTCAAGGAGAACCATGCTGAGGTTGTGACATTTGTCAAATACAAGGTTGGCGAAGGCATCGAGAAGAAGAAGGATGACTTTGCGGCTGAAGTTGCGGCAATGGCCCAGAAGTAAGCATTTATCCAAAAATGACGCAGACATTGTTCTGCGTTTTTTTATGCGCTGCTGCAAGTTTCAACGTATGATAACAGTGAGGTGAAAACATGATTGACACAGTCATATTTGATGTTGGCGGGGTATTGGCCAACTATGAACAGAAAACCTACTTCATGCATCTTGGTTACAGTGAAGAGATGAGTGAGAAACTCAAGAAAGCAACAATGGACCATCCGGCATGGAAGGAGTATGACCGCGGTGTACTGACAGATGAAGAAGTCAGAAACAGATTTAAAAAGGATGCCCCGGAGCTTGCAAAAGAGATTGATGCATCATTGATACATATGCATGGACTTGTTACCCGCCGGGATACTTCCATTCCATGGATCAAATCTCTCAAGAAGAAAAACATCAAAGTGTATATACTCTCCAACTTTGCAAAGACAGCACTTCTTGACTGTGCAGATGCTCTGGACTTCAGGCAGTATTGCGATGATTGTTTCTTTTCTTGTGAGCACAAAGTCATCAAGCCGGATCCGGCCGCATTTCTGACCCTGTTCTACCTGTTCCATATGGCTCCCTGCCATGCTGTATTCATCGACGATACGCTGCCCAATATCATATGCGCCAGGCAGTTTGGCCTGCATGGCATACATTATCAATCCCAGATGCAGGCAGAAGCAGAACTTGAGAAACTGCTGATGATGGAAAATGACTGACACCAAAAAAGTGATCCCTGTTCCGGTACGCATCATGTGCGATGCCGGTACAAAGATCACTCTTCTTTTATCCTCAGATACGCTTCAATACAAAATGCAGCAGGAAGCCTTCTCTGACACCATATTCACTGGATACAAATTCCTGAATGCCGAAGCTTTTGGCAGCTGCTGCCAGCATTCCAAGCCCTGGCACGAGCACTGGGAGACGGTCAGGTGTAACATTTTCCTTTGCGGCTTTCTGCCAAAAGGGATCTTCTTTTTTCAATCCTTCATACAGGGCAAGCAGATCTGCAGTGAAAAACCGTGCCTGGCTGCTGCCAGTGACAGCTTCTACGGTCTTGCGGCATGCTCTTATTGTTCCGCCGACACCGATGGCAGTTGGGCTGTTGAGCATCTGCGGATGGATCGTTCTCATCTTTTCAATTTCTGTTTCTGAAATCTGCGGATCAGGTGCCATTGTTGAAAGACGCACACAGCCAAGCGGAATGGACACTGCATCCAGAATCCGGTCCTTTGCAAAGCTGACAAATTCTGTTGATCCACCGCCAATATCGATCATCAGTCCATCATGAATCGTCCTGTCAAGGCTGGTACCATAAAAGTCGCACATTGCTTCTTCCTCACCTGTTAACAGTCTGACATTTTCCAGGCCTGCTTCTTTGATTGCAGAAAGGAAGGCCTCTTGATTGATCAGATTCCGACCGCATTCCGTTACGTCCCCATAGATCTCACTGACATGCATATCCTGACACTTTTCAAGATATCCTCTGATGATGTTCTGTGCTTTCTGCAGACCTTCATCACTCATTTTATGATCATGAATGCATGCGACAAGATGCGCCGCGATAGACTGATAATACAGCTGATGAAGGACGGTATCATCCATCTGATAGATGACAAGTACGATGGTATTGGAGCCAATATCAATAATGGCGGTTGTATGCATACGGATTCCTCCCGGGTGACATTATACTGACAGGCTCATGAAAATGCAGAAGAAATCCGTGCTGTCATGCTATAATAAATGCCAGAAAGAACAATCAGGAGGAATATCATGTATAAACGTGTCTTACTGAAACTGAGCGGAGAAGCATTGTCCGGGACACAGGGTTCTCCTTTTAATGCAGCAGTACTGGATGATCTTGCGGACGAAATCGGACAGGTTCAAAAAGCAGGCATTCAGGTTGCCATTGTTGTAGGCGGGGGAAATTTCATCCGCGGCAAGATGGCTGTGGAGCTTGGGATGGAGCGCACACAGGGAGACCACATGGGCATGCTGGCAACAATCATCAATGCTCTGGCGATTCAGTCCACACTGGAAAAGCATGGCATTGATACCCGCGTACAGACATCCATCAGTATGCCGGAAGTTGCTGAGCCATTTATTGAAAGAAGAGCAGTAAGACATCTGGAAAAGGGCAGGGTCGTCATCTTTGGCGGCGGCACCGGCCTGCCGTATTTCTCTACCGATACAACGGCAGCACTGCGGGCATCTGAGATCAAGGCAGATGTGATTCTGATGGCAAAAAATGGTGTAGACGGCGTCTATTCGGCAGATCCTAAGAAAGATCCCAATGCCGTGCGGTTTGACACACTGACATATATGGATCTGCTGGAAAAAGGACTGCAGGTCATGGATGCTACAGCTACATCGCTGTGCATGGACAATCAGATGGAGATCATGGTCTTCAACATGAACCAGAAGGGCAACATTGTCAAAGCATGCATGGGTGAAGATATTGGAACAATTATAAAAGGAGAAAAATAACTATGTCGTACCCGATTATTGAAAGCAGCAGTGAAAAGATGGATAAGGTGATTGAGCACCTGCATGCAGAGCTCAATCAGATCCGTACCGGCATGGCCAATGCCAAGATGCTGGACAGAGTGGAAGTGGAATACTATGGCACACCGACTCCGCTCAACCAGATTGCCGGTATTTCCGTGCAGGAAGGCAGAACGCTCGTCATCAAGCCGTATGATCCTTCTTCCCTGAAAGATATCGAAAAGGCCTGCAACCAGGCAAACCTCGGTATTGCCCCGCGCAATGACGGCACCGTGATTCGTCTGACTGTACCGGAACTGACTGGCGAAACCCGTAAGGAAATGACCAAGAAGGTTTCCAAGGTTGCAGAGGAATGCAAGGTGCAGATCCGCAACATCCGCCGTGATGCAAATGATGCTGTCAAGAAGGACAAGACACTGGATGAGGATATGCAGAAGGATGCAAAGGAAGAAATCCAGAAGCTGACTGACAAGTATATCAAAAAGATTGAAGATACAGCTGACAAGAAGTCTGCTGAAGTTCTCAAGGTTTAATGACAGAAACGCAGAAACGCATGGCAGAAAGTTCATGCGTTTTTTTGCCGTTAAAGTTGAACAAGACTATAATGAAGACAGAACCCATCTGGGATGAAAAGGAGAACGAATATGGATAAGTATCAGTGCCCGTGCGGATATGTGTATGATCCGGAAGTTGGTGATCCAACGCAGGGAATCAAGCCTGGCACAAAGTTTGAGGATCTGCCGGAAGACTGGGTCTGCCCGGTATGTGCATTGCCGAAGTCTGCTTTTACCAAGGTTGAGTAGACACAAGAGAGGATGCTGTCTATGGCATTCCTCTTTTTTTATGGGCATGCATGGTATAATACGTACCGAGGTGGAGTATGAAAGAATGCAAACACGTCGCCATCATTATGGATGGCAATGGGCGCTGGGCCAAGGCCAAAGGCCTGCCGCGCACTGCCGGCCATAAAGTTGGTGCAGATAATGTCAGAACCATTGCGATTGCGGCAGACAAACTTGGTGTGAAATATCTGACTCTCTATGCGTTTTCAACCGAAAACTGGAAACGCTCCAAGGATGAAGTCAGCTATCTGATGAAGCTGCCTGCATACTTGTTCAAAATGTATATGCAGGAATTCCTGCAGAGAGGCTTCAGAATCAGGCTGATCGGTGATCTGTCTGCACTTCCTGAAGCAACCCGCCAGGTCCTGCTGGATGCGGCAGATGAGTCCAAGGACAACACCGGCCTCAATCTGGTCATTGCCATCAACTATGGCTCCCATGATGAGATTGTCCATGCGGCAGTTTCCTATGCAAAGGATGTCAAGGAAGGAAAGGCAGATCTGAACCTGACACCGGAAAAGTTTGAACAGTACCTGTATACAAAGGATTTCCCTCCGGTTGATCTGCTGATCAGAACAAGCGGTGAGCAGCGTATTTCCAACTATCTGCTTTGGCAGATTGCCTATGCCGAACTGGAATTTGTACCGGAATCCTGGCCTGAATTTACCCCTGATGTATTAAAGCGCTGTCTGGAAGAATATTCCCACCGTGACCGGCGCTTTGGCGGTGTCAAAGATGAGTAAGAGCATGATGATCAAGATTGCTACAGCAATTGTATTGATTGCTGTGGCGGTCCCGCCGCTGGTATTAGGCGGTATTCCGCTGAAGATCCTGTGTGCTGTCATTGCCGTACTGGCCGGCTGTGAAATTGCCAGCCTCAACAAGGAAAAGAACAAGTGGCTGACTGCAATTCTGAACATTGCAGCAATCTTTGCCATGGTCGTTGCACCGGTGGATCAGTTTGTCATGGTCTGTGCCTTCTATGTCACAGTCCTGTTTGCCATTGTCATGTTTGATGAAACCACGACAGCAGAATATGCAGCCTATTCCTTTCTGATTTCCTGCCTTGTCGGCATGGCACTGCTTGGCTTGAACAATCTGTATACATTCCACAACGGGTTTCTATTGACATTGTACGTTGCCATTGCCTGCTATGGCTGTGATACCGGTGCCTATTTCTTTGGTGTTTTCCGCGGCAAACACAAGATGATTCCGCGCGTCTCTCCTCATAAGACATGGGAGGGCAGTATCGGCGGCTATTGCACTGGTGCACTGCTGTCCATGCTGTGGGGATTCTGCCTGTGCCGCGATATGATGCCAGCCGGCATGATCATCGCCGGGTCACTGACACTGCCACTGCTGGCCCAGCTTGGTGATCTTTCTTTCTCCAGCATCAAGAGACACTTCGGCATCAAAGACTTCGGCAGTATCTTTCCGGGACATGGCGGTATTCTTGACCGCATTGACAGTATGATCTTCTGCCTGCTGTTCTTCCATGCACTGCTCGTGCTGGGAGGCCTGCTATGACACGCAAACGGCTCGTCTTGTTAGGGGCATCCGGTTCTATCGGCACCCAGACAATCGATATCGTCCTGCAGCATCCTGATCTTTTTGAAATCAAGGCTCTCAGTGTCGGCCACAACATTGACTGCCTGCGCAAAATACTTGCAAAAGTAAAAGCAGATCAGGTGTGTGTCATGGAAAAACAGGATGCACAGCAGCTTTCTGCAGACTATCCGCACATTCACTTTGTCTATGGCGATGAAGGATTGCTGACACTGGCAGAAAGAGATGATTATGATGTGCTGGTCAATGCACTGGTTGGCTTTGTGGGGTTTGCACCGACACTGGCTGCGATTCAGACAAAGCACAACATTGCTCTGGCCAACAAGGAGACACTTGTGGTAGGCGGTGAGCTGATCAAGCGGGCCCTGCATCAATATGGTGTCAGCCTGTATCCGATTGATTCTGAACACAGTGCGATCTTCCAGTGCCTGCAGGGAAACAGAAGGCAGGATGTCAAGCGGCTGTGGATTACCTGTTCCGGCGGTGCATTCCGCAATAAGAGCAGAGACGAACTGCAGAATGTAACTGTGGAAGATGCCCTGGCCCATCCCAACTGGTCCATGGGTGCCAAGATCACGGTTGACTGTGCCAATCTGATGAACAAGGGCTTTGAAGTCACCGAAGCACACTGGCTGTTTGATATGCCGTATGATGATATCAAGGTGCTGATGCATCCACAATCCATTGTGCATTCCATGGTGGAATACGTTGACCATTCCATTATTGCCCAGCTTGGTGCTGCCGATATGCGCCTGCCGATTCAGTATGCCTTGACCTGGCCTGAGCGCTATGACTTCCATGAGGAACATCCGCTGGATCTGGCCATGGCACCGGATCTGCATTTTGAAAATCCAGATACAGAGCGCTTTCCATTGCTTGCTTTAGCCTATGAAGCAGGAAAGAAGGGCGGCAACCTGGATGCGATCATGAATGCGGCCAATGAAGCGGCCAATCTGGCCTTCCGCCAGCACAAGATTCCGTTCCTGATGATTGAGGAGATTGTCATATCAGCTGTGCATGAAGCACCGTACAAACAGGTCAATGATGTACAAGACCTGCTGGATGCGGATGCCTGGGGGCGTCAATATGCACAGTCCAAAATAGAGGAGTATTTGAATTAATGGTAATTACACTCATCCTGTTTTTTCTGCTGCTGTCTGTCATTATTACGATTCATGAAGCCGGCCACCTGTTTGCAGCGAAAAAGTTCGGTGTCTACTGCTATGAATTTTCTTTTGGCATGGGCCCGGTGATCTTCAAGCGCAAAAAAGGAGAAACCCAGTATTCCATCCGTGCACTGCCAATCGGCGGTTTTGTCGCCATGGCAGGAGAACAGGATGGCGATGAAGCCTATCCGGATGTACATGTGCCGGAAGGCAGAAGGCTGACGGAACAGAAGTGGTGGAAGAAAGTCATCATCATGCTGGCAGGTGTCTTCATGAACTTCGTGCTGGCATATGCGATCTTTGTCGGCATTGCTCTGGCAGCCGGCGGTGTGCAGATGTCACCGGAGCCAGTTGTCGGCTCGGTTGTGGCAAGCAGTCCGGCAGAGCAGGCTGGCTTTGAAGCAGGAGACAGGATCATCAAGATTACAGCCGAAGACGGCTCTTCAGTAAAGCCAAAGACTTTCCTGGACATGCAGTCCTTCAATACGGAAGGACAGGCATGTGTCTATACAGTCGAAAGAGATGGACAGACGCTTGAATTGACTGTAACACCTGCATACGATGAAGATTCCGGTGCTTACCTGATCGGCATCACATCAGTAGAAGGTAAATACGTCAAGGTAACCCCAGCGAACTGTCTGTATTTTGGCGGCTATTACATGGTGACGATGACAAGACTGATGTTCCAGGCAATTGGAACCATCTTCCATGGTTCTGGCCTGAAGCAGTTATCTGGACCGGTTGGCATTTATAAGGCAACCGGACAGGCCGCATCCATGGGTTTTGGCAGCTACATGCTGCTGATTGCAGAACTGAGCCTGAATGTCGGCATCTTCAATCTGCTGCCATTGCCGGTACTGGATGGCGGACAGGTTGTGATCACGCTTGGCGAAGCCATCTGCCGCCACAAGCTCAACGAGAAAGTCAAGACAGGTCTGATGCTTGGCTGCTGGGCACTGCTGATTGTGCTGATGGTATTTGTCACATGGAAGGATATTGCCAGCCTGTTTGCATAAAATAATCTTGAGTATTTGAAAACATGGTGCACAAAGCCATGTTTTTTCATTTATAATATTCGGGAAGACAAATCTTCTGCTTTTTTCGTATTACGAAAGATAACAGCTGTCATCTCAGCTGCACATGCAGATTCGACGTAAACTTCTCTGGCATCTGGTTCAACATTGGAACAACGGCCAGATCACATCTGTTTCATCCGGAAGGGATGATGCTGCAGATGCGGTACGTACTTTACCCTGAACAAGTAAGTTGACCGCAGGATGCAGATCACATCATGCCATCTGCTGGAACAGTGTGCGCCTGCAGGATTGCACATAAGCGGAGTCGTCAGTCCGCCGACATTGGTGTATAAGCTGCAGACAGGGGAAAGCCGTGCTCCCATGATGATCAAATGCACGATGGCTTCTGACAGCATGAAATGAGAAGGCATAACATTGGTGCCTGGTCATATTCTCTCTGCAAAAGCCATGATACGCTGACGAATCCAAAGCAAGTACACACGTGATTTCTGAACCTGTATATTTCCACAGAAACACATTCCTGTTTTAAGCATCACAAATTTCCTGCGGTGGCATCTCTGCCTGAAGCAAGAAGAGGGAAGGAATCACATGAAAATAATCAGACAATTTATTCTTGTGCTGGCTCTTGCCGGCAGTACTCTGCCTCTTGGCAGCAAAGTCTTTATCAAAGCAAATGCAGACAACAGCAATGACTATTCCATACACCAGGGCTGTGTCTTTGATGTGGACGTCGTCAATGACAATGGCGGATTCGATCACAAAGGCTGCTACAGTGATTTTAATTCTGCCAAAAATGCAATGAATTCACTTGGTCAGGATGCTGTCATCAGAAACTCTGCGAGCAAATCTCCAACCAAGATCATTGCCATGATGTCTGGCATGGTCATTACAAACCCATACCGTGACAATGGCAGAGAGCTTTCTTATTACTATATGAACCAGGATTTCTCTGGTTCCAGCACATATTCCCGTCAGTATGCCCAGGCACAGTATCATGATACTGCCTGGTATGACACTTCCAATGGCGGCGGTGCTGTTTCCATGACGATGAATGGCTTTGACGGCTACGTCAAGATGGCAGAATGCGATCTTGTGCCGATCAAGTACTACACCAAGCACCTTGCCATTCAGCTTGGCGGCAATAATCCGGAGGATCCGGTCTATACACTGTATCCAGAGATGGATCATTACACCGTTTCCACAGGTTCCTATGGAAACAAGGAAATGTCTTTCTACTCGTACTGGGGCTGGTCCAACTCAGCTGCCAGAAGCGCACAGACCTATGCCTATCCTGACAGAACCGGCGTTGTTCTGCCGGCAGCGGACTGGATGAGTGAAGGTACGACTTATTACAGTGCCAACGGCTATGATTTCTATACAGATCAGGCTATGACACTGTATGCTGGCACATATTACAACTACTATCAGTTTTTACCATTACGTACAAAGTCCAATCTGACAGCAGATGATCTGCAGAACTTCCTGAATCAGAGTGGCTATGCCGGTAATTCTGTTATGAGCGGCAATGCGCAGGCTTTCATTGATGCCCAGAATAACTATGGTGTCAATGCGCTGATTGTCTATGCCATGGCACTGCATGAATCAGGTTATGGTACCAGCAATCTGGCCAGAACAAGAGCAAACCTGTTTGGCTGGAATGCGGTTGACTCCGATCCAAACCAGGCAGCTTCCTACAGCGGCATCTATACTGCTGTGGCTACGCAGATGGGCAAGAACCTGAATGGCTATCTGGACGTGGATGATGGCAGACACTTTGGCATGGCCGTTGGCAACAAGGGCAATGGCTTCAATGTCTGCTATGCTTCGGATCAGTTCTGGGGCATCAATATCGCATCACTTGCCTACCAGATTGACAGAGCATCCGGCTTCAAGGATCTCAACAAGATTACACTCGGTGTTGTTAACTCCGATTCTAGTGTCTACTTCACGAAGAATGCCTATGATGATACCAAGTGGTATGACATCAAGAATGCCGGCGGCACATACGGCGGTTATTTCCCGAAGGCATACCTTGTACCGGTACTTGGAGAAGCAAACAACTATTATGAGACACAGACTTCGGATCATCTGACCAATGGCAGACTGACAAGAGCTTCCAGCTCCAACATGCAGACATATGATTTCAACAACAATGTGGCATACATCAGGAAGGATTGGCTCCAGTTGTTAAGCAATGGTTCACCAGCCAGCAATGGCAATGTGAATCCAACACCTGCTCCAACACCAACGCCGTCTACAGAACCTACGGCGGAGCCTACAACCGAACCAACTGCGGAACCTACAACAGAGCCAACCACATCACCGGATGATGGACTGAAAGATAAGGCCAACGCAAGTTATAAACTTTATCGTGGCGTAACAAATACATCTTTCAACGAGGATACTAACGTTGTTACCATTGATGGCATTGGATACTTCTCTGGAGCTGTTGCAAGAACAGGCGATGTGAAAGATGAAATTTATTTGGTAAACATCGAAACTGGAGAAAAAACAGTAATTTCTGCAGAAAGTACAGAAGATTCTGATATGAAATCTTTCTTTGCAGGTTATCAGGCAACTGGCTTTAAAGCGCAAATTGATCTTGATGATATCAACCCGGGTAACTATTATCTGGAGCTCCATGTTGTCAATGGTTCGCATGATGAATCAGCAAAGCTGTACTTCCAAGAATTCTTTGATTCTTATCAGACAAAAGGTGATGATGGATATACAACAACCTTTTATGCATCTCAGGTAAATTTCTATCGTCTAGAGATTTCAAAAGAAATACAGAAGGTTGATACAAGTAACCTGAAGAAGTCCAGTAACATTACGCCTCTGTTTGGCATGGGGAGTGTCTCCCTTAAAGATGGTCATCTGAATATTAAAGATGGTTTTGCCGTATTGAGAAATGCATCAATGACAGCAGACGATAATGTTAGCTACAAGATGTACTTGGAAGATGAAGATGGTAAAGTCACTTCTTATCCAGTAACTGCTAAGAAGAGTACTATTGATTTTAGTAAAGTTCTAAAGTCAAACTATACACAAAATTATGCATCCTTTGATGCTGATCTGGATCTGAGCTCACTGGAAAAAGGTACTTATCGTATATATTTATCAGTTTCTACAAATGACTATAACGATACCTTTGAAATTTTTTACTCCGGTGATGATAAGTATAGTGAAACCTCTTATGGCAGAACCTATACACTGCAGTCAACCAATGTCAGAGCCAGATATATTCTGACCATAGAGTGAGGGAAAACAAGTTATGTCTTTGAAATTAAAATTAGGATTTAAGATAGCTCTGGCAGCGGTGCTGACAGCAGGAGCGGGCACAGGTGCATATGCTGTTTATACAGTTAATGCGTCTGATTCGATTGATGTACCGGATTTCAGCGGAAAGGCACAGCGCATTGTTGAAATCTGGGCTAAGAAGAATAACCTGGAAGATCAGGTGAAGTTTGAACAGGAGTACAGTGATGATGTCCTGAGTGATTGTGTAATCAGTCAGTCAGCCCGCAAAGTATCATCGGATGGCATTCTGACCTTTACCATTTCCCAGGGACCAGATCCGGATAAGGAAGTCGAACTTCCTGATTTCTCTGGCAAGAAGAAGGATGAAATCGAGGCATGGTTTGCGGATAACTACTTCTCCAATGTCACCTATACGTATACCAATGTGACGGACCAGGATCTTGAAGATGACATGTTTGTCAGTATGGATCCAACTGCTGGCACCAAAGCAAAGCGCTCTGATGCCATTACCGTTACACTTGCCACAACTGAAATTGTGGCACCGGATTTCTCATCCATGAGTAAGGACGATATCCAGAAATGGGGTGATGAAAACGGTGTAACGATCAGTTTTACAGAAAAAGAAAGCCAGATTCTCAGTGATGGCGATATCATGGAAATCTCTGCCAAAGCAGGAGATAAACTGAAGAAGGGTGACACTATTACGGTTACCATTGCCAAGCATACAGACAGCACAGACACTGAAAAGAGTCAGGAAGAAATCAATCGGCAGACAACAGATACCAATGCCACTGGACCTACGCGTGATTCCCAAAATGCTGGCAATTCCTCTGAATCTGGCAGCCAGACAAATGGTGAATCTACTGATTCTGGCCAGAATGGTAATACCAATACAAATACGACACCATCAGATAATACTAATACAAATAATGATTCAAATAACAACAGTACATCGAATTCTGCTACACCCGATCAGCTTTCTTCATTTGTCATCAGCATTTGTGCAAATCCTGATGTAGATATTCCATCTGCGCTTGCAGAGAACTATCCAGGTGCATCATTTCAATATTCTTATGTATCTGGCGATAGTACGGGAATAGCTTCCTATTACAAGAATTCCAACGGAGTTGGAATCGTAGTCATAAAACAAAAACAGTAAATGATGTTTTATAAGACAGCCTTCGGGCTGTTTTGTTTTTACAAATTGTCATGTAAATTTACAAGATTGTTTTGATGAGATGAAAACGTGTTATAATCCCAACTTTGACAGTTTGAAGTAATGAAAGTGCTAGAAATTCTGATGAATATTGGATTTTTCAGCACTTTTTGCGTTTTGATTTTTGTAGTATGTAGGGGCCTATCCGGACGTCTTTTTGAATTTTTTTCTGAGGAAACCGGCCTTGTATCTCTTCTTGTCTAATCCTGC
>NZ_JALBUR010000027.1:0-23175 GCF_033971865.1 Grylomicrobium aquisgranense
GAAATATGCTAGCTACTGCTTTCGCTCTGGGTTATTCACCCTCGGCTGGTAGTTCACTTCGCTTGGCGACAAATACCCGCGGCCTGCCTCTATTGCAGGCTAGATGTGTGCCATGCCCGACACACTACAGAAAAAGAGCCTTGCTCAGGCTCTTTCAGAACGATTCCACCGCAGCTTTGTCCAGTCTTTCCAGCAGTGCACATGCCAGTCTGACTGCATTTTCATAATCACAGTACTTCACAAAGCAGTTGGAACTGTGAATGTAGCGGACCGGAATGCCGATGACAATTGCCGGTACACCGAACTGTGTATTGACTGCAGCACCATTGGTACCGCCGCCGCTGCGCACTGATTCCTGCACCGGAATGCCAAGGTTTCTGGCTGTATCCAGGGCAAACTTCTGCAATCTCCAGTTGGTGATCATGGAGACATCCATATGCCGCAGCATTGGTCCTTTGCCAATAGCCGCCTGGATCATGTAATCCGGTGAGAAGGTATCATCTGCAGGACATCCTTCAAAGCAGATCATGACATCTGGCTTCAGCGCAGCCGCATTGGCACGAACCCCTCTTTCCCCTACCTCTTCCTGGGCAGAGAAACAGGCACTCAGTGCACACGGCAGTTCCTTCTGATACATTCTCTTCAGCGTTTCAATTTCAGCAGCGACGCCGATCCGGCAGTCAAATGCCTTGCCAAAGAACAGATCACGCTTTTGATCATAGCGGCATACGACATCCGGTACAGCCGGAGAGCCGATATGAATGCCGAGTGCCATTGTTTCCTGAGCACTTGTACTGCCGCAGTCCAGAATCATATCATCAGGGTCCAGCGGCTTATTGCGGTCTGCTGCACTCATGAAATGAGGCGGCTTGGCAGCAACGACTGCAGGAACAAAGGTACCCTTATCCGTCTTGATCAGAAAGGAATTGGCAGGCAGGGAAGACGGTGAAATACCGCCAAGGCGCAGGAACTTCATAGTGCCATCCGGACGGATTGCCTGTACAATCAGGCCGACTTCATCCAGATGGGAATCCAGCATGACTCTTGGCTTGTCACTGTGTGCATCCTTCTCACAGCGGACATTGCGCATATGATCCTGTACGGTATCATACTCAGGCAGCTGGGATCTTACAAATTCAGCGACGTCATCCTCAAAACCGGATGCACCGAATACATCAGAAAGCTTCTCAATACGTTCAATTTGATTCATCTGCTGTACTTTCCTTCTTTTCCTTGTTTGCCTTGATCACCTTCATACGTGAGAATTCCTCACGTTCCTTCTCTTCAAGGTCTGCACTCATGACGCGAATTTCTTCCTTATAGCGGGGAATCACAATGTTGCGAAGCGCATTGGCACGTTTCTGCGTTGTAGAAATAGCGTGGGCAAGACGGTAGACCGTATTGTCTACCTCCGCCAGCACCATCGTGATCTCCTTCACCTTCTGAAACTGTATGTACGCTTCATCGATGGTCGCATTGGTATCTTCCATACCATATGGAATATCGTAGGAATCCGGTTTGTGATAGCTCACCTTGGGGACTTCAACGCCCATGACACTCCGATATGTAACATGGATCGAATCCTCTACCTTGGTGCGCCTGGCAACCCGGTCAATAACGCCGGAATAGACATTTGCCTGCTGCAGAAGGAAATATCCGGTCGCATATGCATCACTGATCTGTTCACGCAGTGCTTTTACCTTCTCAACTTCACTCATCATTTCCTTGACAAGGATATTGCGCTTGCGGTCCATCAGCTCATAGCCATTCTCAGCCAGAGCCAGCGACTTCTTCGCTTTGATCAGATTTCCTTTTGTTGCAGGTACGCCCGCCATTTATTTTTCCTCCTGCTCAAGAGCAAGAGCAATCGTGCGCTCAGCATGTTCCGGATCATAGTTCTGCTTGATCAGCTTCGGATCCAGACGGTCAAGAGCACTTGCAGGCAGTGTCGAAAGAAGTGCCCAGCCCAGGTTCAGCGTCTCCTGAATGGAGCGGTTGGTATGGGTGCCCTGGCCGATAAAGATTGACTCAAAACGGCGTCCAAATTCCATATACTTCTTATCCAGATCTGAGAGTTCGTCCTCACCGATGACGCTTGCCAGCGAACGGGCGTCCTGGACCTTGGCATAAGATGCGAACAGCTGATTGGCAACATCCTGATGATCGCCGCGTGTATATCCTTCACCGATACCATCTTTCATCAGACGCGACAATGACTGCAGAACTCCAATCGGAGGATTGATTCCCTTGAGATACAGATCACGGTCCAACACGATCTGGCCTTCGGTAATATAACCGGTCAGATCCGGTACCGGATGGGTAATATCATCATTCGGCATGGTCAGGATCGGAATCTGGGTCACACTGCCCTTGCCGCCTTTGATGATGCCGGCTCTTTCATACAGCGATGCAAGATCGGAGTACAGATAGCCCGGATAGCCTTTACGGGAAGGAATTTCACCCTTACTGGAAGAGATTTCACGTACAGCTTCGCAATAGGAAGTCATATCGGTCAGAATGACAAGCACGTTCATGCCGCATTCATAGGCCAGATATTCCGCTGCGGTCAGTGCACAGCGCGGTGTTAACATTCTTTCGACGATCGGGTCATCAGACAGGTTGACATACATGACAACCTTCTCCATGACACCAGTCTCTTCGAAGGATCTGCGGAACATGTCGGCGACATCGTTCTTGACACCCATGGCACCGAACACAATACAGAAGTTTTCACTGTCTTCACCAGTCAGATGTGCCTGACGGACAATCTGAATGGCAAGCTGGTCATGCGGCAGGCCGCTGCCGGAGAAAATCGGCAGTTTCTGACCGCGGATCAGTGTATTCAGGCCATCAATGGCAGAGATACCAGTCTGGATATAGTTACGTGGGTACACACGGGAAACCGGGTTCAGCGGCTTGCCGTTGACATCCTCAAACTTTTCCGGATAAACCTCTCCCAGGCCGTCAATCGGCTCACCGACACCATTGAAGGTGCGGCCGAGGATTTCTCTGGAAAGACCAAGTTCCATTGGATGACCGAGCAGCTTTGTCTTGACATTGGTCTTGGACATGCCATCAGTGCCTTCAAACACCTGAATGACTGCTCTTTCACCTTCGATCTCTGTGACACGGCCGATACGGGTGCTGCCATCAGCGAGCTCAATGGAAACCATTTCTTCGTTGGAAACATTCTTGACATGATCGAGGGCAATCAGAGAACCTCTGACATCACTCAGTCCTAATAACTGCAGGCTCACACAAAGCCCCCTTTCTAAGCGATCGATGCCAGTGCGGCATCAATCTTGGCCGGATATTCATCCAGCATCTCAATTTTGTCATTCGGTACTTCGTACTTGATCTGAATCACCTTTTCGAAAATACCTGTCTCGACCATCAGCGATACCGGAATCTTCTTGGCCACATACTGGCTGCAGGCACGCTTCAGGTAATCAATCGTCTTCAGCATCTTGTACTGCTTCTGCAGAGAAACAGATGTGTCATCCTTGTGGAACGCATTCTGCTGCAGGAAGCCGACACGGATCACACGGGCAATCTCAAGTGTCAGTTTCTGATCTTCCGGCAGAACATCTGAGCCAATCAGCTTGACAACTTCCATCAGATTGGACTCTTCATGCAGAATCTCCTGCATCTCAGCACGCAGATCCAGGAAATCATGGGCAACATTCTGGTTGTACCAGTGAGACAGATCATCCACATATTCGGAATAACTGTCTGTCCAGTTCATAGCCGGGAAATGTCTTGCATAGGCAAGTGATTTGTCCAGTGCCCAGAAACATCTGACAAAACGCTTGGTATTTGCCGTAACCGGTTCAGAGAAATCGCCGCCCTGCGGAGAAACAGCACCAATCAGTGTAACGGATCCTTTGGATCCGGACAGTGTATCCACATAGCCGGCACGCTCATAGAACTGTGCAATACGGCTTGGCAGATAGGCCGGGAAGCCCTCTTCTGCCGGCATTTCTTCCAGACGGCCGGAGATTTCACGCAGAGCCTCTGCCCAACGGGAAGTCGAGTCAGCCATCAGGGCAACATGGTAGCCCATATCACGGTAATATTCCGCAATCGTAACACCAGTGTAGATACTTGCCTCACGGGCAGCCACCGGCATGTTGGATGTATTGGCAATCAATACGGTACGGTCCAGCAGCGGCTTGCCGCTCTTCGGATCGGTCAGTTCACTGAACTCTTCCAGGGCCTGGGTCATTTCGTTGCCGCGTTCACCACAGCCTACGTAAATGATGATATCGGCATCACACCACTTTGCGATCTGATGCTGCATCATGGTCTTGCCGGCACCGAATCCTCCCGGCAGAGCACTGGATCCACCCTTGGCAATCGGGAACATTGTGTCTACAACACGTTGCCCGGTAACCAGCGGCATGGAAATCGGTTCACGCTTAAGAATCGGACGGGGTTTACGGATCGGCCACTGCTGATGCAGCGTAACCTCTGTCTGTCTGCCGGTATTGTCATTCTGTACAACAGCCAGGACGTCATTGACGGTGTAGCTGCCATTTTCAACAGCTTTGACAACGGTGCCATTGACGCCGATCGGAATCATGGAACGGTGTTCAATCAGACTGGTTTCAGGGCAGGTCGCAAAGATTTCGCCTTCTCTGACCTTGTCGCCCACCTTAATCTTCATGGTAACATCCCATTTCTTGTCTGCATCCAGAGATGGAATGCTGCGGCCTTCGGAAATGAAGGCGCCCTGTTCATCAGCGATCTGCTGCAGCGGGCGCTCAATACCATCATAGATATTGCGCAGAATGCCAGGTCCCAGTACTGCATTCAGCAGATTGCCGGTACCGACAACTTCCTCACCTGGCTTCAGGCCGGTCGTGGATTCATATACCTGAATCATGACTCGATCATCATCAATACGGATGACTTCACCAAGCAATTTCTTTTCACCGACATAGACCATCTCACTCATGGCAAGTGTCAAAGAATTGCGGACCGAAATGACGGACCCATTTATAGAATAAATGACATCACTCATGCCGCATCCTCACTTTCCTCTACCCGGAAGCCGGAATGGTTGCGGAACCAGTCTCTGGCTTCTTTCAGCTTGTCATCGAGTGTGCAGCTGTACTCAATTCCTGCTGCATCGTCACGGTACAGAAAACCGCCGATTTCAAGATAGGCAGTTTCTATTTTGTTATGCAGTCCTCTGGCTGCCAGCAGTTTTGCCAACAGCTTTTTATCCTGCTCTCTGGCCGCAAAGACACCATCTTCAGAAATATGTACTTCCTCAAGATGTTTCTGCAGCCATTTTTCATAATCGCCAGAAGAAGTAAACCTGTGCAGATCGCTGCTGACTTCATCAAACAGCTGAGCAGTCAGAGACTGCCGCAGCTGCAGAAGTTTCTTCTTTGTATCCATCTTATCCTTGGACGATTTGGTTGCCGCATAGAAACGCAGCTCGCTCAGTTCCTTTTCCAGGTATGTATCTGTTTCCTTCTTCAGACCTTCCTTGTAAAAAGAGAGCTGATCCTGACGCAGTGCTTCTGTCTCCTGCTCAACCTGATTACGCACAAGTTCGGCGTTGGAGCTGACATCCTCGTCAATCGTCTTCAGGATTTTCTCTTCATAATTTTCCACTCACTTCACCTCACAGTTTAATGCCGATGGCTTCACTGATGTAGGCATCAATGGTTTCGCCAATATTGCCTGATCCGTGCCGGTCCGCAATCTCGACGATCAGCGGCTTGGGCAGGTTCAGCTTATAGTCAGAAACCACATCGCCAGCCATCTCCACGCATTTGGTTGTCATCAGAATAATGGCAATCTCCGGATCATGGATGAGCTCATCCAGTTTCTTGACAATCGCTTCACGGTCGTGAAAGACACCGCCCTCAATCCCGGCAAGTCTCATGCCGGTCTTTGTGTCTGTATTGTCACTGATGCAGTATGCTTTCAAAACTCACACCTCAGGATCAGAGATTGTTGATGATGAGAATGGAAATCAGAAGACCATAAATGGCAATACCTTCACCAAGAGCGACGAAGATGATGGCTTTACCAAAGTTATCAGGATTCTCAGAAATGGCACCGATTGCAGCCGGGGATGCTTTTGCAACAGCCCAGCCGGCACCGATACATGCACAGCCAACGGAAAGAGCAGCAGCGATGTAGCCAAGACCTGTAGCGCTGGAAGCAGCAGAAGCTGTCGTAGCATCTTCAGCCATAGCAGCGAACTTTGTGCCGCCGACAATCAGGCAGATGGCAAAGACACCGGCAAACAGAGCAACCTGGCCGAGCAGTCTCTGCTTGGCATTCTTACGGTTCAGACCGCCTCTGACAATGAGCCACAGCGGACCAATTACAAGAGCAACAGCAATCAGCGGTACCAATACTTCACTAAGAGATAACATCATTTTTTCCTCCTGGACAATCGTCCTTATTCTGCTTGTGCAGTTAATGCTTTATATTTTCTGCCGCCACCAGTGTAGTAACGGGAGAACATTTCATAATACTCAAGACGCAGAGCCTGAATACCAACAACCAGACCCTCCAGCGCCATAACGAAGATGTTGCCGAATACCAGAACAAGCGGTCCGGCATTGCCTGTCATCTTGACCAGTGTCATGACTACCAGCATCATGCCGGCATGGGAGAGAACGAATCCTCCGACACGCAGATAAGACATGGAGTTGGTAACGAATGACAGCAGGATTTCAAATACTTCGAAGAAGTTCTGGAGAATGTATGCACCCCATGACTGGGAAGCTCTGAAACCATGGCCTGTCACCAGATTGGTCAGCGGCTCCTTCATCAGGAAGCAGAACACCGGTACCAGAATGAATGGAATCACAAACTGAACATGGAACAGATTTGCACCGCCCGTCAGTTTCAGGCCTGCGGCAATAATGACATACAGGTAGAACACCAGACCGGCAATGCCATTCTGTGAGAACAGCACTTCACCAGGTTTCTTATGGCGGAGGTTGTTCACGATATTAATGGTCATGGAGCAGACAATCAGCACAACACCGATGATCAGTGCACCGATCAGCAGTGTCATCGTATTGGAGTTTGCCATGACATCGAACAGCTTCTCACGTACATGGAACAGTTTCTGATGAATCGGATTCAGCAGATCTTCATAGCCGAACACAGATCCAAACAGGAATCCCATGATGGAACTTGTGATGCCGACTCTGCCGATAATGCCAAACAGCTTGCCCTTCTTCTCAAACAGGAAGCCAATGATCATCAGGATGATGCCCTGGCCCATATCGCCAAACATGATGCCAAACAGAATACAGTAAGTAACTGCCAGGAAGAATGTTGGATCGAAATCACCATAGGCAGGTGTCGAGTACATATCCACAAACAGTTCAAACGGCTTTGCAAACCAGTTGTTCTTCAGCAGTGTCGGACACTTGAACTGTGGTACATCCTCTGGCTCCTTCACTGTGAAAGTGACCGGTTCCCCATTGAATGCATCCTCGTATGCCTGTACCTGTGAAGCCTGTACAAAGCCAGACAGCAGGTACTTTTCATCAAAGATTGAAACATACTTGTACTGGGAGATGATTTCATTGCGCTGTGAACAGTAGGCAAAGATATCATTCAGCTGGTCTTCATACTGATGCAGCAGTCTGTGTACATCCACCGGCGGAATTTCCATTGGTTCAAAATACAGGGACTGGAAGATTTTGGCAACCTCTTCCGCGTAGGAATCGGATGTGACATAGACCATCCAGATGTACTGCTTGTTTTCATGCAGACGATGGTGAACAAAATTCACATCCCGATAGGCTGAAAGCTTGGGGAAACTCTCCCGCGGCATTCTGCCAAAGCCAAAATTCAGATAATTGCAGGCATGGATTCTCTCAAACCCGCACACACTCAGGGCATCCAGTGCCTTTTCATCATCAGGAGTAAGAATTACCTCCCCGGCATCACTGGTAATGCCAAACTTCTCATTCAGTTCGCCCAGAAACTTTTCGATTTCTTCCTTGGAATATGTTCTGGAAGGTTTCCGGTCAGGATCAAATGAGAAGCCAACCGCATGGGCGAAGTTCTGCAGTGTCTGCCTGTAATCGGCATACGGATTTTCCTCGCTGATCATCTTGCCGCCGTTGTCTTCGGTCACAATATTGCTGGCCGGTTCGACATCAAGCATGCCGGATCCAATGCCCTTCAGCAGCATTGAATCCAGATGATCACGGTCCGTGGATGCCTCAACGAACTTCATTTTTACAATTGCCATCCGCTGGCTCCTTTCCTAGTACACAAGCAATGCCCGAATCCGGTCATTGGAGATATGATATCTGACACCTTCGCAGATGTTGATCACATTGTGGATCTCGATCTGGGACAGATTCATATAGCTCAGCAGAATCAGATTGGACCTTGTGTCTGTCTCAATCATCGTGTAGTAGATGTTGTATACGATCTTCTCGATATAGCGGTCTATATTCTGAGGATTCGCACCTTTGGTATAGAAGTGGTATTTCCGCTGCAGTGCTGCAAGCACTTCATCCGCTGTATCTTCTTTGATCATGCGGCGGATCTCAGCTTCCTTGAACAGGCAGCTGCGGATCACAACAGTGCGTTCAATCACTGCCGGCGCAGCCTGGAAGTACTTCTTCAATCGGTAGATGATTGAGACTGCCTCAAGCTCTGCACGCATGGAGACAAGCTTCAGCACCTGCTGGCGCTCATCACCGCGTGTATCACTGTTGGCAAGCACAATCATATGCTGGTAATACGCATCGCGCAGATCATGTTCCAGCGATACCGCATCAATTTCCATCAGGTTATCCTTCCGGTATCTGCGCAGAATGTCATAGTAGCGGGTATTCTTGAGGAACGCGAGCAGATCATCATAGCTGGTGATCTCAGCAAGCTTGCCGATGTCAAATGACATGTAATGCGAGATATACATCGGCATCTCGGCAATCATCTCTGCCCTTTCATCACTTTCCGGATTCATCAGCACACGGATGCAGCGCAGGATCATCTCGATCTCCGTGGTCATGACCGCGGCTACCAGAAATCTGCCGTCCGCATCACTGCCATAGCGCAGCAGTTTCTGCAGGCGTTCGTACATGCTCCGCCGCAGCAGGACTTCGAGCTGACCGCGGTGAATTGCCTTCTCGTTAACACCTTCCAACGCATGCCTGTACAGCGTATTCGTCTTCAGATAGGCAACGATTTCCGCCAATGATTTCTTCTGCAGCAAAGCCGCATAGGCATCCGCATTCAGACGTTCCCCGAACATCGCTCTGGCCTTGGCAGCCATTGCGCCATCAGAACTCATGCATGATCCTCCACAATCCGTTCATACAGTTCTTTGCGCCACTTGTCATGGCTGGCATCAAACTGTTTCTGCAGGTCAGCACTTGCCTTGCTGTAATATGCCTGGTTCTGGGCATCGTCAGCCTTCACCTTTGCCTCCAGCTGCGCCTTGGTACTTTCCACCTGTGCATTGACAGCTGCCCAGGCATCATCAGACATTTTCTTCTTTTCATCCACAATGGCCTGTTTCAACTGTGCCCTGCGGTCATACACATCTTTGATCTCTTTGCGGACCTTCTCATCCGTATCAATCAACTTCTGGATCGCATCAATTTCCATCTCATCACTTCCTTAATCGTGAATATTCTATACCATTCCGGTATGCACAACGTCTGTTATCTTATGCCCGCTTTTTCAGAATTGCAACCGGAGACTGAATGCATGTCGCTTATAGTTCCCTGTTTATTGAGTTTCCTGCTCTTATCCTGCAGATAGGCAAGCAGTGCAGGCCATGACATCGGTGCCTGATGATACTCTTTTTCAAGCATCTCGTTGTAAGCTTCCGTCATCTGCTTCACCTTGTTCTGCACAGCTGCGCTTTCAATGGACAGCAGGTCTTTGACACTGAAGTAATCCGGGTCATCACCGATCTGTCCCCGCAGCTGCATGCACGCCATATCCCATGGCATCAGTACCCTGTCTTCAGGGGAAAGCTGTTGTACCCTAGGAAGATTCTGCAGATCAATCAGCTTCATGTTCTGCCTCCTTTGGGATCATCATCACGAAGCTGACCAGCAGTAATCCACAGCTGATCCAGATCGTATGCAGTCCCAGCAGGCGGATCATCTGATAGCCTGTTACAGCGCCAAAGGCAAAGGCGAATACAACCAGCAGATACTTTCCGCACAGATGCAGTTCCCGTCTGCTTCTTTCATGGATGGACCGGTCAAGATGGTCCATGGCAGAGCGCAGATTGCCGATGCACATCGTGCTGGCATATGGTGAACCGCGCACTGTCCGGAATGCCTGTACCTGCATCGCACAGGCAAAGGAAAGCAGCGCATTGGCAATCGGATTGATATCCGCAGGGATCAGACCTACGATACCAAGCATAACCATTTCCATAGCGATGACGATCTGCCGCCAGTGCAGTCCCTGGTCACCTGGAAAGCGGGTATGGATCTCCTGGGCGGCAATGACGCCAAGCGCAAATGCACATAATGGCAGCAGGTAGCGGAGACTGGCCGCAAATTCGCCATCTGCAATTTTTGCGCTCATCAGCACAATATTGCCAGTCTGTGCATTGGCAAAGACCTTGCCCCTGCCGAAATAGGAGTAAGCGTCCATCAGGCCGCCTGACAAAGCAAGAAAGACCATGGTCCGCTTTGCCTCAGACATCTGTGATCCTGATTTATTCAATATGCCCCTCCTTTCCCAAAACATGCCTATTATAAGGACCTTACGGAAATGTGTAAAAAGTATTTTTGAGATTGCCGGCATATCAGAATGATATGGTAAAATATGACCATGAACATTCCGCTGGATTATTATCGTACCTTCTATTATGTTGCCAAATATGGCAGTCTTACCAAAGCAGCTAATGCCCTGCACGCCAATCAGCCAAATGTTACCAGGACAATGAACAAGCTGGAACAGAATCTGTCATGCCGGCTGATGATCCGCTCTAACCGCGGCATCGTGCTGACTGCAGAGGGCCGTAAACTGTTTGCCCACGTGGACCGTGCCATGCGCCAGTTTGATGATGCCCAGAAGGAGCTCAATGGAGATATGCAGCTGGAACAGGGCATTATTACCATCGGTGCTTCTGAAACGGCACTGAACCTGTTGCTGCTGGATGTGCTGAAGCAGTTTCATTATGACTATCCACATATCAGCCTGCGCATTCTGAATCATGCCAATCCACTGGCATTACGGTCCGTCGAGGATGGCGAAGCGGACTTTGCGGTTTTAACGACACCACACCGGAAACATCCGGGTTTTGTCAGTGTGCCGCTGCTGTCCTATCAGGAAATTCTGGTTGGCGGAAAATCTTTTACAGCCCTGTCATTTCAGAGTCTGTCCCTGCATGACCTTGAGAGCTACTCCATGATTTCCATGTCCCGTGAGACTCTGAGCTATCAGTTTCACAGTGATTTGTTTGCCAGTCATGGCGCTTTGTATCATCCTGATACGGAAGTGGCAACAGCAGACCAGATTCTGCCGATGGTCAAGCATGAACTTGGCATTGCTTTTCTGCCAGAGATCATGGCAAGAGAAGATCTTGCCAATGGCAGCATTGTGCAGCTTCATCTGCAGGAAGAAATTCCACGCCGTCAGATTGCCCTTGTGTATGACCGCCATAGACCAATCAGTCCGGCTGCCAGGAGGCTGATGGACCGGCTGATGGCACTGTCAAAGCAGAATAACGCGCATGAAAAACGCATCTGGTAAGATTCCTTCCAAATGCGTTTTTTACTTATTCGATGCCACTCAGATCATATGTATCCAGATACTGTCCAGCCTTTTCACAGATATCCTTCAGCGTACTGCCATCAAACGGTGATGCCAGACCTGCCTTTTTCAACATATTCGTCCAGGTATCAGAGCCGCCCTGCTCTGTATAAGCCATATATGTGTTCCAGGCTGTCTTTTCATCTTTCTGGATCATCGCCCAGAATTGCAGTGAAACCGTCTGTGCCAGGCAGTAATCAATGTAGTAGAACGGGCTGCTGTAGATATGGTGCTTCAGCTGCCAGTGCTCACCGTCACTGTAGAAAGGAATCTCACCATCCAGACGGTACCATGGCATGTATTTGCCGCACAGTTTCTTCCAGACGTCATGGCGCTGGCGGGGAGTCAGTTCAGGATGTGCATAGATCTCGTGCTGGAATTCATCCACTGCCGTGCCGTAGGGAATGAAGCGGATTGCTCCTGCCACATGAGAATACCGGTACTTGCGCGCATCTTTGCCAAAGAAATCATCTGCCCATTCCTGACCAAAGAACTCCATGGACATGGAATGGCACTCACACGCTTCCATAGTGGGCCACATGGTCCGCATCGGCACTCTGCTGCGATTCAGGTATGCTTCAAAGGCATGACCTGCTTCATGCGTGATTACTTCGACATCTCCCTGTGTTCCGTTGAAGTTGGCGAAAATGAACGGCATATGATAATCACCCAGGTCTGTGCAGTAACCACCGCCTGCCTTGCCTTCTGTAGAAAGCAGGTTCATCAGCTTCATATCCTTCATTGCATGGAAGAATTCACTTGTTTCCGGGGAAAGTTCATCATAGAACTTTGTGCCTGCCGCAATGATATCATCCGCACTGCCAGCGGGCTTTGCATTGCCCGAACGGAATTCCAGGGCAGCATCCGCAAAATTCATCGGATAACTGACACCCAGGCGCTCTGCCTGTGCCTTGTAGACACGCTCTGCCACCGGAACAACATACTTTGCCACAGCATCGCGGAACTTTGCCAGATCCTCTTTTGTATAGCAGTTGCGGTCCATACGGTAATAGCCAAGCGTCGTATAGCCTTCATAGCCCATACGGCGGCCCATGGCATCACGTAGATGAACAAGCTGATCATAGATTTCATCCATCTGCGGCTGATGATCCTTGTACCACTGTCCTTCTGCCTTCCATGCAGCAAGACGTCTGGCATCATCCGGATCATTCTTGAACGGTGTCATCTGTGAAAGCGTATATGTTTTTCCTTCAAACGGCACCTGGGCAGAAGCCAGCAGGTTTTCATAGTCCTGGGCAAGCTGGTTCTCCTTCTGCATATCCGGAATATTGTCAGCAGAGAATGCTTTTCTGGCAATTTCTGCATTCAGAAATACGATCCTGCCAAATTCCTTTTCAAAGTCAGAGCGGAACGGACTGACAAGAAGTGCATCTGTAAATGCCTGTTCCTGCTCCTGCAGATGCGGGGCTGCTGCAAGCCAGAACTCGTTTTCTGCCTTGTAGTATGCATCATTGGTATTGATATCGTGACGGATCTGCGCAAGCGTGCTCAATGTCGCCACATGGCGCAGTGCCTTGTCCTGGGCGAGAAAAACATCACGTGCCTGACTATAGTTCTCAGCCTTCTTCAGGTCTTTTACATAGCCAGAAAGCTCATCCTGTACCTGATCAAGATCAGGACGTTCATACTTCATTTCATCAAATGTTATCATATCGTCTTCTCCCTGATGCCTACCATCATACCATATCGTACAGACGAATCTTTTTCTTTCAACAGATGGAATGCCTATGATATACTAATGAATGCATTTGGAGAATTACCCAAGAGGCTGAAGGGGACGGTTTCGAAAACCGTTAGGCGTGCAAGCGTGCGGGGGTTCAAATCCCTCATTCTCCGCCATCATAAAACAAGACTGCCAATGATCCCGGCAGTCTTGTTTTTCTTTCCTGTTTCCTTTTGTTACAGTGACTGAATCAGTGTATCCAGCACATCCAGTGCTTTCCTGCTGCTTTCATCAAAAGCACTGAAATATTCTTTTTCTCCGCCCGTAATACTGTCTGCGACCATCTTGATCAGCACACAGGGAACCTTGTTGCGGTTGGCTGTCTTGACGATGCCGGCACTTTCCATTTCACAGATATCGGCATGGAACTGCTCATGAATCTTTGTTTTCTCCTGTACACTGCCGACAAACTTATCACCAGAAGCGCAGATGACTGGTTTCAGATCCGGATACATCTGCTTTGCCCTGGCAAGCAGATTTCTGTCTGCAGGCATATATATAGTCGGGTATTCATTGAGATAAAGACCCGGTTCACAATGGTCTACTTCGGATGTATCAAACTGATAATGTACAACCTTGTCTACGATGCAAAGACGCACCTTGCTCATTTCCTCACTCAATCCGCCGACGACACCGAAATTTGTAATCAAAGAGACATGAAACTCTGAGATCAGTGCCTGTGTCCCGGCAGCTGCTGAGATTTCACCTGGTCCGGAATGGAGAATATAAAGGTTCCCGCTGTCTGTTACATAATGATAGACCGGAAATCCTCCTGCCTGCAGCATTTCTGCAGGTTCCCCGTATTTTTCTTTTACTGCATCAATTTCCACTGCAGCAATCATGCCTGTATTTTTCATCGTATTCCTACCTCGCTCACCTATCTTACCAGATAATACGGTTTTATATAGGCAGGCAGACCGGTTTCATCATAGATGATTTCCGGTGTCCCTTTGATCAAAGGCAGCATGTATTGTCTGGCTTCCTCACTGATCCCGCCATAATCCGGCAGCAGCCACTGAGATGGAAAATTCTTTACGAAATTGGCAACTTTTTCAGCATCAACATCAAAGCATGATACGACATACTGCTCTGTGGGCAGCCGCTTCAGACCCACCATTCTGCCTGTGAACGAAGGATCTGCCGTACGCATGTGGGCAGACATGCCAAGCTGGAAGCTCTCTGTGACATCTGTCAATGACTGTTCCGTGGCATGGCAGCGCTGAGCAATAGACAGATCCTGCACCTTGCATCGGCTGGCGATCCCTGCATCCAGAATCATCTGTTCCAGGGCCCTGCCTGCTCCGCCTAAGACTGTATGCCCAAACAGTTCACTGCGCGCTTCTCCGCAGGAAAGATACGTGCCATCGATGTAGCGTGCGCCTTCAGAAACTGCTACAAAGCATTTGGACCGCAATGCAATCACATCTTTGACTCTGTTGAGAAAATGCTCTTTGTTAAACGGTTCTTCTGGCACGATCAGGATATCCACTTTGTTGCTGAGGCAGGCAGACGCGGCGAGCCAGCCGGCATCTCTGCCCATTGTTTCCAGGATGAAGACTTCGGTGCGGCTGGAAGGATATGCATTGATGTCATACCAGCACTGCAGCGCAGTTGCCGCAATAAATTTTGCAGCAGACCCAAAGCCCGGGCAGTGGTCTGTTTCCACCAGATCATTGTCAACCGTCTTGGGACAGCCGACAAAGCGGTGATTGGCAATCTGATGACTGGCTGTGTATTCACTCAGGGCAGCCACCGTATCCATGGAATCATTGCCGCCGATATAAAACATGGTTTCAATCTGGTAATGGTCCATGATTGAAATAATCTTCTGGAAATCTGCCTCATTGTCTCTTTTCAGCTTATAGCGGCAGGAGCCAAGGGCACAGGAAGGTGTCTGCTGCAGCAGCCTGTTTTCCAGATCACTCATATTGGTCAGATCCACAAAACGTTCCTGCAGAATGCCCTCAATGCCATTCAGGCCGCCATAAACATGTTCATACAGCGGATTCAGCTGATTGGCTTTGACAATGCCTGCCACCGTGGCATTAATGACAGAACTAGGTCCGCCTGATTGGGCAATGATGCAATTCGACATATGCAATTCTCCTTTTTACTGTCCTCATTATAGCGGCAATTATGATAAAAAAAGAAGCTCTCATTCTTCAGAGAGCTCCTCCCAGTCCGCATACATATGGGCAAGTTCATTGTGGATGTCATCAATGTGGGCATCCAGCTCATCCATTTTTGCCTGATCCTGATAATACTCCGGTTCAAAGCGCAGCGCCCTGCTGTCTTCCAGTTCCTGTTCCTTGGCAGTAATTGCTTTTTCCAACTGGGCAATCTGCCGCCGGATTGCTTCTGGATTCTTGGCTTTCTGTGTTCTTGGACGCGCAACTTCCTTATTTTCCACAGGCTTTTCTTCCTGAACCTGTTTTCCTTCCATATATTCCTGATAGGTTTCATTCAGGAAATCAGCTTTGCCATCATGGAGTACAAGCATCTTGGTAGCAAGCTGCGAGATGAAATAACGGTCGTGGGAAACAAACAGAATCGTACCGGTAAATCCGCGCAGGGCATCTTCCAGTGCTTCTTTACCGGGAATATCAAGATGGTTGGTCGGTTCATCCAGAATGAGCAGATTGGCATGCTGCAGCATGAGCTTAGCAAGGGAAAGCCTGACCTTCTCTCCGCCAGACAGTACATCCACCAGCTTGAAAACATCATCTGCCGAAAACAGGAAGCGGCCCAGTACAGATCGTATGGCAGTGCGGTCCATATCCGGATGTTCATCCCAGATTTCTTCCAGCACGGTTTTACCGCTGGAGAACTGGGCAAGCTGCTGGTCAAAATAGCCGATCTCGATCTGATGGCCAAACAGGAATGATCCACCCAGTTTTGGCACCAGATTCATCAGAGTCTTGACCAGAGTTGATTTGCCGGTGCCATTGTCACCAATGATCGCAACCCTGTCACCGCGCCGTATTTTCATTGTCACCTGGGCAAGCGGGTGGTCATAGCCAATGACCAGCTTTTCTATTTCCAGCACCTCTTCCCCACCCTTCAGGCGCGGTGAGAAGTCGGCATGGAACTGCTTGTCATTGTGCTGTACTTCTTCTACCCTCTCCATGCGGTCCAGGTACTTCATTTTGGACTGGGCAAAAGCAGCTTTGTTTTTCTTATAGCGGAATTTCTCAATCAGTGCTTCCAGACGCTGGATATCTTTCTGCTGGCGGACATAGGCTGCCTGCTGGCGTTCCTGATCATTCTTCTTCTGTTCCACATATGAAGTGTAGTTGCCTGCATACCGCTTCATCCTGCCAAATTCCATATCATAAACAACGGAAACAACATGGTCCAGAAACATCCGGTCATGAGAGACGACGACAACGGCACTCGGATAGTTTTTGACATATCCTTCCAGCCATTCAATAGCAGCCAGATCCAGATGGTTGGTTGGCTCATCCAGCAGAAGAATATCCGGTTTTGACAGAAGCAGACGGACAAAGGCAATTCTGGTCTTCTGACCGCCGGAGAATTCACCGATTC
Source organism: Grylomicrobium aquisgranense (assembly GCF_033971865.1). Taxonomy (NCBI): domain Bacteria; kingdom Bacillati; phylum Bacillota; class Erysipelotrichia; order Erysipelotrichales; family Erysipelotrichaceae; genus Grylomicrobium; species Grylomicrobium aquisgranense. The sequence goes on from NZ_JALBUR010000027.1 coordinate 17,075, forward strand.
TGCGGTGCAGATCTTCGAGCTGAAAGCCGAATTTCGTGAAAACCGTCTTCATTTCGGCTTCCCAGTTGTAGCCGCCGCTCCGCTCAAATTTCTCCTGCAGGTCTGCATACTGGTTCATGACTTTTTCGTCAGGATTTTCTGCCATCTGTGCTTCCAGTGCTTCCAGCTGCTTCTGCAGAGCAAACAATGGCGCATAGACAGCTTTCAGTTCCTGCTCCACTGTATTTTCATCATGGTCAAGAACCTTCTGGGACAGATAACCAATAGTCAGGCTGTTGGGACGGGAGATATTTCCTTTGTCAAAATGGTCCTCTCCGCACATACAGCGCAGAAAGGTTGTTTTACCGCAGCCATTGCGGCCGACTATGGCAATCTTCTCATTGCCGCGTATTTCAAACTGTACATCCTCAAAAACAGTATTGGCGCCAAAATCTTTGGCGCCATGACTTACCTGGTAAAGCATCAATCATCCTCCTTTGGCAGGCGGATATCACGGATATGCTTGGCATACCGCTTGTTTTCAGGCGGGAGCTGCATATATCCCGGGCCGATTCCCATGGTTAAGAATTCATGGGGGTGGGCCGCAATAGGCAGCTGCGTATCCTCAAAGGGAACATACTGCACCGGGAAAATATCATCATACCGGAAGATAAAAGGCTTGAAAGGGCTCTTCCATACCCATGTCAGATCAAAGCCAATATAGTCGCTGTGCTTCTTCTCACAGTGTCTGCCATAGGCATGCGCATTGTTCATGATCGCTTTTTTAATGCCAATCGGGTTGATATGCAGCACATTATCCGCGACAACTTCCGGCACCATCAGCACATCATTGAGCAGACGGCGCGGCAGGTCTTCAAACATGTTTATAGAAACATAGTCATAGACAAAGACATCCACAAAGATACCGTCACAGCCCTCATATCCTTTGCAGCGGTTATCCAGCAGTGTATTGACTTCCTGCAGATAGGTACCTTTCATGCGGATCTTCATGCCAGGGATCAGCACATTGTAACGGTCATCGGTCGCAAAGCACTGGAAGACATATTTTTCCGGGCATTCCTTCTTCATGATTTCAATGAAGCGCTCAAAATCAGAACGCATCATGGCAATATCCGCATCGTCATCCCAGGGAATGAAACCCTGATGGCGCACAGCACCGAGTGCACTGCCGCCATTGAGCCAGTAAGAAATGGAATGGCGCCGGCAGATGGCATCAATATCTTTCAGAATTACCAGCAGCACCTTCTGTACATCGGCAACGGTAATTTCTGAGCCATCCGGATTTTTCTTGACAACGTACTGTTCCATTTCTGCTCCTTTCGGTATTAATACATCAGATTGCGCGGTGTACGGGCAAACGGAATGACATCACGGATGTTTTCCATGCCTGTGATATACATGATCAGTCTTTCAAAGCCAAGACCGAAACCGGCATGCTGGCAGCCGCCATACCGGCGCAGATCCAGATACCACTGGTAGTTGTCCAGGTTCATGCCAAGTTCCTTCATGCGGTTGACAAGAACATCCAGACGTTCTTCTCTCTGGCTGCCGCCGACCAGTTCGCCGACACCCGGTACAAGCAGATCTACCGCAGCAACGGTCTTGCCATCGTCATTCTGGCGCATATAGAACGCTTTGATATCCTTTGGATAGTTAGTCAGGAACACCGGTCCCTTGACAACCTTTTCGCACAGGTAGCGCTCATGTTCCGTATTGAGGTCCATGCCCCAGAATATATTCTTGTTTTCAAATTCATCCTTGTGCTTTTCAAGGATTTCAATGGCCTCTGTATAAGGCATCTGACGGAACTGGGAAGAACGCACATGTTCAAGACGTTCGATCAGTGTCTTATCAATACGCTCATTGAAGAACTTCATCTCTTCTTTGCAGTTATCAAAAACATAGGTTATGCAGTACTTTACCATGTCTTCGATCACAGCCATATCGTAGTCCAGATCCGCAAATGCCATTTCCGGCTCAATCATCCAGAATTCAGCCGCATGGGTTGTTGTGTTGGAGTTTTCAGCACGGAAGGTAGGACCGAATGTATAGACATCGCGGAATGCCATTGCATAAGCTTCGGCGTGCAGCTGTCCAGAGACAGTCAAAGAGGCATGCTTGCCAAAGAAATCTTTCTCCCAGTTGCCATCTGTGCGGGTTGTAACCGTAAATGTTTCGCCGGCACCTTCGGCATCATTGCCGGTAATCAGCGGTGTGTTGACATAGACAAAGCCCTGGTTCTGGAAGAATTCATGAATGGCCATCGCAAGGCAGCTTCTGACTCTGAAGACGGCCTCAAATGTATTTGTGCGGGGACGCAGATGTCCGATTTCACGCAGATATTCAAAGCTGTGACGCTTCTTCTGCAGCGGATAAGTCGCATCGCAGGCACCTTCCAGATCAATTTCAGTTGCCTGCACTTCAAATGGCTGACGGTTGTCTGGTGTCAGCACATAGCGGCCGATCACAGAAACAGCCGTACCAGTCAGATAATGAGAAACTTCCTCATAGTTGGAAAGACTGTCTGCACTGTATACAACCTGGGCATTGGCCAGATATGTACCGTCATTCAGAGCAATGAACGAAACGGCCTTGCCGCTGCGGTTGGAACGGATCCACCCCTGAAGCTGGACATATTCAACCTGATCTTTTTCAAGCTGGGATCCCTCAGCAGTCAGCTCATAGAGCTCACGCACACTCATTTCAGTTGGCATAATTTATTCCTCTTATTTTTCCATCAAATTTGCCTCAAAAACCAGTTCCTGAATTGATGAGACAACATCCACCTGTTTTACAAATACGCCGGCAGGCACCGAGAAGTGATCCATGGCAAAGGATACAATGCCGCGGATTCCATTGGCTACCAGCAGATCAACCGTCTCCTGTACACTCTGTGAAATACACAGAATGGCAATCCGGCACCCTTTTGGCATCTTCTCATGAAGATCCTTAATATCATAAACCGGAACCGATGCCTTGATATTCTGCGGTGCGATATCAAATGCGCACACAATCTCACCAACGACATGGTTCCAGTTATTATAGTTCAGCAGTGCCTTGCCGAGGTTGCCTGCACCGATCAGAATAATTTTTTCATCAAAGTTCACACCGAGCTGTTCAGAAAAGATACTGATGAGTTTATCCACATCGTATCCGTATCCCTGTTTGCCAAGCTTGCCGAGAAAGCTGAAATCACGGCGGATTGTCGTTGATTCAATTCCGACATAATCCGCAAGCTCTTTTGACATAATACGGTCATAGCCATTATTTTTCAGCTTGCGCAGGGCTTTCAGATAGACGGGATAGCGCTGCAGTGTTGCTTTTGGTACTACATAGTCTGTCATAATATCACCGTCGATATCATAACATAAATTTACGACTTTGTGAATTTATTATCGTTTTTCACTCGCCTTCACCAGGCATCTCCAGACTTGGATCAGCCGAAGCCGTGAAATCACCAAACAAATGGTGCTGATAGGCAACATACCCTGCTGCACCAATCATCGCCGCATTATCTGTGCAGTACTTGATGCCCGGAATAATCAGTTTGACTTCCGGGAACTTTGTCATCTTTTCTTTCATCAGCTCACGCAGACGGGAATTAGCAGCGACACCGCCAGCCAGAACAACTGTTTTGGGATGCAGGTCGGCGACGGCATTCAATGTCTTCTCTACCATAGAGCCAAGAGCTGCTTCCTGGAATGCATAGGCAACATCTTCCTTGACAATCGGGTTTCCCTTCTTTTCTTCGCGCTGAATGAGCTGGGACACAGCTGTCTTCAGACCAGAGAAAGAGAAATCATATTTTCCCTGTACGCGGGGTGTCGGAAGTGTATAGTGCGGATGGCCAAGCTTTGCCATTTTGTCAATGACTGGGCCGCCCGGATATCCGGTGCCCAATACGCGGGATACTTTGTCATAAGCTTCGCCAATGGCATCGTCCCAGGTTGTACCGATGACTTTGAAATCCCAGTCATTCTTCATCCAGACAAGCTGGGAGTGGCCGCCGGAAATAACCAGGGCCAGCAGCGGAAATTCCAGTGTATCGACAAACCGATTGGCATAGATATGTCCGGTCATATGATTGATCGGCACAAGCGGTTTATGGAACTCCCAGGCAAGTGTCTTGGCAGCCTGCACACCGACATGCAGAGAGCCGATCAGACCTGGTCCCTGTGTATAGGCGACGGCATCGATGTCATCCATCGTCACACCGCTTCTGCGGACAGCTTCATGGATCACCGCTGAGATGTTTTCAACATGAATGCGGCTTGCTACTTCAGGCACAACGCCGCCGTACAATGTATGTACATTAATCTGACTCGAGACGATGCTCGAAAGGATCTCACGGCCGTCTCTGACGACGGCACAGGCTGTCTCATCACAGCTTGTTTCAATTGCGAGAATCAGTGTCATTTGAACCTCCTACCGGCTTTACCATCAGCCAGGCATCTTCCCCGTCTGAATAGTAGCCTTTTCTTTTTGATGCTTTGATAAAACCATTTTTTTCGTATAAGTGTACTGCCGCCTGATTGGACAGACGTACTTCCAGGCTCAGATATTCGCATCCTTGTTCCGCGGATTGTGCGCACATATGATCCATGAGCATCTGCCCGAAGCCCTGCCTCTGACAGGAAGCGGATACAGCAATATTGGCAATTTGTGCCTGCTCATACATGATCCATAAGTCACAATAACCTTTTACGATGCCATCCTTTTCAATCACAGACAGTTTGGCAAAAGGATTTTCATGAAGCTCGTACAGAAACTGTCTGCGGTCCCAGCAGTCTCCGGGAAACAATTGTTCTTCCAGAATGCTGACTGCATCAACATCCGCATCAACCATCGGCCTGATCATTTGACCAGATATGCTGTGGAAGGCTTCAGGTACTCCGGTTTGACCAGATTTGTATTGGCTGCTTTGACCCAGCGGTCTTTCAGAGCAAGGAAATTCTGGGCAAGATCCGGATAATAGTCTTCGCGTCCAAACAAATGGCCATCACCAACAAGTTCAAGTGAATCAATCTGATCTTTCAGATCATCAACCATCACAATGTGCGGCTTTTCTTCGTATTCCCCATCTTTCAGCACTGCTGTATAGACACGGCCGCCGCGGGCATCCAGAACGCATCTTGCATGGCGGCTTCCGCAGTACAGCTGCAGTGTGCCAATCGTATACAGTGGAAGATCACGCATAACGCAGAATACTTTGCCAATAGTCATGGCAATACGCACACCAGTATAGGAACCTGGTCCTTCGGTCACCACAATCTGATCAATATCTTCTGTTGCAAGATGCTGACGTTCCATCATTGCCATCAGTTCCGGAAAAATTTCTTCGGACTGCTGCTTCCAGCATTTCTTCTGTACTGAATCAAGAAGCTGATCATCCTTGATCAGAGCAAGAGCCAGGAAAATGTGGCTAGTATCCATACATAATGTAATCATTTCAATTCCTCCAGCAGCTTTTCATATTCCTCGCCTTCTACGTGGAATGTAAAACGGCGTGAATTTTCTTCCAGCAATTCAATTGTAATCGTCATGTGACATGGCGGTACAAGCTGCGGAACGTACTCACTCCATTCAATCACGGTCAGCCCGCCGTCATCCAGGAATTCATCAAATCCGAGATCCTGATGAACCCCCTCAAGGCGATATGCATCAATGTGGTAAAGCGGCATTGTGCCATGATAAATTTTCAGAATATTAAATGTAGGACTTGTGACATTGCGCTTAATCCCCAGTCCCATTGCAATGCCCTGTGTCAGCGTTGTCTTGCCGGCGCCAAGATCACCATCCAGTAAAAAGACCATACCAGGTTTGGCTGCCTGTGCAATGCGGCGGCCAAGGTCATGTGTTTCGTCTCTGGAATATGTTTCAATCGTTAATTCTTTCATATAAATAGCCTCACGCGTGCCCTATTATATAACTTTTCCCCTTTGTTTCCAGAGAAAAAGCACAAACAGTACATGCATGCTGAAGGGAAAAAAGAAAAGGATCCGTAAGGATCCTTGCTAACCTGGCAGCGTGCTCTTTTTGCCCGTAAGGCTATCTTCGCCGCTGAAGTGCTTAACTTCTGTGTTCGGGATGGGAACAGGTGT
>NZ_JALBUR010000028.1:0-22877 GCF_033971865.1 Grylomicrobium aquisgranense
GCTGTCAAGTATTTTTTTAGATAATCATCCAAAAAAATACGGACCCTTTTGGCCATCAAAAAAAACGCCTTGTATTCTTACAAAATACAAAGCGTTTCAATCATCAAGCCCTAACTTAATGACATTGGAGATCAGTCTCTCCTTTTTTTTTGTCAAAAAAGTGAAAAAACTGATTTTACATGTTCTTTACATACACTATACTGAAAGAAGATAGCAGCGTTTTTGGAAGAATGATAAATTTACAAAGAATGCATTGGGAGGAAAGGTATGTTAAAGAACTTTAACAAGCTGGAGAAGTCATGGATCATGTATGACATCGGCAATTCGGCATTTACGATGATGGTGTCAACCCTGATTCCGATCTGGTTCAATGCGCTGGCAAAGAATGCTGGCATGTCAGGCAGTGCCTATCTGGCCGCCTGGTCCTATGCGACATCGATTGCAACTGTGGTGGTTGCCTTCCTGGGACCGATTCTTGGTTCCATTTCGGATAACAAAGGCTTCCGCAAACCGATGTTCATGGCTGTTCTGATCATTGGCGTCATTGGCTGTGCAATGCTTGGCGCTGTGCCAAACTGGATGCTGTATCTGGTTACGTATGTGGTTGCCAAGATTGCCTATCAGTCTTCACTTGTTCTGTATGACTCTATGCTGATTGATGTGACGACGCCGGAAAGAATGGATCAGGTTTCCTCCTTTGGCTATGCATGGGGATATCTTGGCTCCTGCATCCCGTTCATTGTTGCCCTTGCCCTGTATCTGCTCGGCAATACCGGCAAAATGAATGAAAAGCTGTCGATCTTCCTTGCCTTCCTTGTGGTGGCATTGTGGTGGCTGTTTGTGACGATGCCATTGCTCAAGGGCTACAAACAGAAGAACTATGTGGAACACGCTTCGGGAAAGATCCGTGCTTCCTTTGCCCGCATTGGCCATACGCTGACGCACATGTATACAAATGAAAAGAAGATATTTTACTTCCTGCTGGCGTTCTTCTTCTATATTGACGGTGTGTATACAATCATCGATGAGGCGGTTGCGATCGGTACTTCGCTTGGCTTGAATCAGGTCGGCCTGCTGGTTGTGCTGCTGTTAACGCAGGTGGTTGCCTTTGCCTTTGCGTCATTGTTTGGCAATCTGTCCAAGAAGTACAGTTCTTTGACGCTGATCTCCATCTGCATCGGCGGTTACTTTGCCGTTGCTGTATTTGCCCTGTTCATGCATTCTCTGTGGCAGTTTGGCATCATGGCATTTGTGGTCGGTATGTTCCAGGGGGCAATCCAGGCACTGTCCCGTTCTTACTACGCTTCTTTGATTCCAAACGATGCTTCGGGTGAGTACTTCGGCCTGTATGATATCTGCGGCAAGGGTGCTTCTTTCATGGGCACAATGCTTGTCGGCGTCACGGTATCTCTGACCAACAGCGTCAATATCTCGGTTGCAACGCTTGGCATTCTGTTTATCATCGGCGCCCTGCTTCTGCGCAAATCTGCCGCAACAAAATAACTTTGCTATAATAAAGGCATGCAGAGGTGTTTGGCAAAAAACAATCTTTGGCTTTGAGGACATCTTTTCAGGTGTCCTTTTTTAACAGGAGGAGAAAATATGCCATTTCCAAAAGATTTTTTGTGGGGAGGCGCAACAGCTGCCAATCAGTTTGAGGGTGCCTGGAAGGAAGACGGCAAGGGTGAGAATGTCCCTGACCATATCCGCGGCGGTACAGTGAGCACGCCGCGTCTGTGGGATAAGGAAATCCATCCGGATGTTTACTATCCTTCCCATGAATCTGTGGACTTCTATCATCACTACAAGGAAGACATTGCCCTGTATGGTGAAATGGGATTCAAGTGCTTCCGTCTGTCCGTCAACTGGGCCAGAATCTTTCCGACTGGTGAAGAGGAAAAACCGAATGAGAAGGGCCTTGCCTTCTATCACAATGTGTTTGCGGAGTGCAGAAAGTATGGCATTGAGCCGCTGGTGACCATTTCCCACTATGAGCTGCCATGGGCATTGAGTGAAAAGTACAATGGCTGGGTCGGACGTGAAGTGATTGACTGCTTTGTCAAGTATGCCACAACCTTGTTCAATGAATACAAGGATGAAGTGAAGTACTGGCTGACCTTTAATGAGATCAATATCGGTGCCGGTGCGATGGGCCGCATCATGTCGCTTGGCATGCATGGCGAAGATGGCAAGCCGATGTTCAAGATGAGCGAGACACCGGAAGAGGCATCTGACCGCTTTACGGCTTTGCATAATCAGTTTGTGGCAAGTGCAAGAGCGGTTAAGATCGGCCACCAGATCAATCCTGACTTCAAGATCGGTCTGATGATTGCCGGCCAGATGGTGTATCCGTATACGTGCAATCCGGCGGATGTCAAGGAAGCACAGGACCGCATGAATATGAACAACTGGTTCTGCGGCGATGTGCAGGTCAGAGGTCATTATCCTTACTATGCAAAGCGCTACTTCAAGGATCACAACATCCATGTACGCATGGAACCGGGTGATCTTGAGGACATCAAGGAGGGCACGGTTGACTTCTATTCCTTCTCCTATTACATGTCTTCCACCGCTACGGTAGATCCGGAAGTACAGAAGAAAGCCGGCAATATGTTTACCGGTGTGCCGAATCCGTATCTCAAGGCAAGTGACTGGGGCTGGCAGATTGATCCGGAAGGCCTGCGCATCTATCTGAATGAGATCTATGGCCGCTATGAGATTCCGCTGTTTGTGGTCGAGAATGGCCTTGGTGCTGTGGATGAGCGCAGTGCGGATGGCAAGTTCCATGATACGTACCGCATCAACTATCTGCGTGATCATATCAAGGCGATGAAGGAAGCTGTGGAAGATGGCGTAGATCTGATGGGCTATACAATGTGGGGCTGCACGGATCTTGTTTCGGCATCTACCGGTGAGATGAAGAAGCGCTATGGCTTTGTGTATGTTGACAAGGATAACGATGGCAACGGTGATCTGCACCGTGAAAGAAAGGATTCTTTCTACTGGTACAAAAAGGTCATTGCCAGCAATGGTGAGGATCTTGACTGAGAAGGTGATGGCATGAGAGTTGGTGTCTGCGGCAATGGCATGATTGTCCGCCAGGCGCTGTCCTGCTTTGCAAAGGCAGAGATTCCGGTGACCGCACTGTGGTGCCGCAATCCTGATCATGGCCAGCCGGTGGCAGATGCTTTCCACATTTCATCTGTCTATACAGACTATGATGCTTTTCTGAAAGATGAAAGCTTCGACACGGTTTATATCGGCCTGGCTAACAGTGTGCATGATGCATTTGCGAAAAAGGCGATGCTTGCAGGCAAGAATGTCATTGTCGAAAAACCGTTCTGTGCTACCTATGCACAGGCACAGGAACTTGTACAGATTGCCCAAGAGACAGGTGCCTGGCTGTTTGAGGCCATCATGTCCCGCTATTCTGCCAACTATGAAGAGCTGATTCCGTGGCTGGACAAGCTTGGTGACCTGACTTTGATCCGCTGCAACTTCTCGCAGTATTCCTCCCGCTATGACCGCTATGTCAATCATGATGTGGCACCGGCTTTTGACCCGGCTCTTGCCGGTGGTGCCCTGTATGATCTGAATGTATATAACGTGCACTTTGTGGCAGGCTTGTTTGGCGCCCCGCGGTTCAGCTATTACATGGCCAACAAGGGCTGGAATGGCATTGATACTTCCGGTGTGCTGTTAATGGACTATGGCCAGTTCAAGGCTGTATGTACAGCGGCCAAGGATTCGGCATCCCACAGCGGCATTGTCATGCAGGGAACCGATGGCACAATCGTGATTGATGACCGTCCGGGGTATATCGACAATGTGACGTTCACGGACCGGAAGACAAAAGCAGTGACGCGTATTGATACCCATGAGGAGCCGGACAAGATGGTCACGGAGTTTGTCCGCATGCAGGAAGTGATGGATCACAATGAGCGCAGTCAGATGGAGATCTGGCTGCAGCGCAGCCTGCAGGTGATGGCGGTCCTGGACAATGGCAGACAGGATGCCGGGATTGAGTTTCCGTGTGATGAGGAGACGGAAGAAACACAGGAGCAGACACAGGAAATGCCGGAGATCATGAAGCATTTCCATGTGGGCGGCTTTTGAACATTAAGTTTCTGCTGTTCACTTTGAAACAGAGTGCATTATAATAAGATCGTAAAAAGGAGAGATGAAGATGCTGGTAAATGTTAACTCAGCTTTGAAGCGTGATGAGATCCGCAAGCTTCTGGAAGCCAATGAGAATCCGAAGTATGTGTATGTAAAGAATCTGAGCCCGATGGAGATGCAGTTTGAGGCTACTTATAAAGAAGGCACGGACGGCAATCCGGCTGACTACGCCAAGAAGCTGATCAAGTCTCAGCCATGGGGCGGTGTGCTGATGATCCGTGTTCTGATCAATGGTCAGAAGTTTACGGGCGGCAAAATTGGCTGATACAGGAAGGCAGGAAGTTGTTTCCTGCTTTTTTCGTCTGGATGAAAAGTGTCATGAATACGTAAAATATGACAAAAAAAGACAGTTTCATGACACGGTAAATGATTGAAATGATAGCGGTTTCGATATATCCTAGAAGCAGAAAGGCTAATGTAGCTGAAAGAAAGGTGAATCATTATGGCAAAGAAAATCACATTGTTTTGCTCGGCTGGCATGTCTACCAGCCTGCTCGTCAATAAGATGAGAGAAGCTGCGAAGAAGAATGGAAAGGATTATGATATCAATGCATATTCTCTTTCAGAAGCGGATGCCAAGGGAGCAGACGCAGATGTTATTCTGCTTGGCCCGCAGGTTCGTTTCGCATTGTCCAAGATGAAGGGTTTGTTCCCGAACAAGCCGGTTGATGTGATTGATATGCGTTCTTATGGCCTGATGGACGGTGCTGCTGCACTGGCACTGGCTGAGAAGCATCTGAAGTAAGCATAGATAAAAAGGAGAAAGAATCATGGCTGAAAAGGTAATCAGATTATTCTGCGCAGCAGGTATGTCTACATCCCTGCTTGTGAACAAGATGAAGGAAGCTGCAAAGGCACAGGGCAAGGATTATGACATTGCTGCCTATTCACTGGGTGATTTTGACCGTGAGTATGAGAAGGCAGATGCCATTCTGCTTGGCCCGCAGGTTCGTTATGCGCTTGGCAAGCTGCAGGCTGCTCATCCGGATAAGGCAATCAGCGATATCCCGATGCAGATGTATGGCCTGATGGATGGCAAGGGAACACTGGCCCGCGCTGAAGAGCTGATGAAGAAAGGAAAGTAAGCATGGAAGGAACAGAGCTTGTAGCATTTAATATTATTGCATCTGTAGGAACAGCACGCTCCAATTATATTGGTGCGATTGATGCGGCTGCAGAAGGAAACTTCGACGAGGCTGAGAAGCTGATCAAGGAAGGCCAGGAGGCTTTCACACAGGGGCATGATGCTCATGCCAAGCTGCTGACAAAGACAGCACAGGGTGAGAAGGTTGAGATGGATCTTCTGCTGACTCATGCTGAGGACCAGCTGATGAGTGCTGAGGCATTCGGTATTCTGGCTGAGCGTTTTGTCACACTGTACAAGAAGCTTGCTGAAAAGAAGTAATTCTGTCACACACATGAGGGCTCTGCTTTATGCAGAGTCTTTTTTGTGCTTCAATGGGTGCATGGAGGTTTTTGCATGACAAAGATGAAAATTGGTCTGCTTGGCAATTTTGAGCAGATGGACACAAATGATGTATTTATTGGCACAAAGCGTGCCTATGTCAACCAGGATTATGTAGACAGTATTTCTCTGGCTGGCGGCATTCCGATCATTCTGCCGGTGATCTCTGATCTGGATGATGTTTCGGACATGGTATCCGGTCTGGATGGTGTGATTGTGACCGGTGGGGCTGATATGGATCCCTTAATATATGGCGAGCAGGTTCTGCCCTCATGCGGCATGTGTGATACAGGCACAGACCGGTTCTTTTTGGCTGTGATTCATGCCTGTGATGTTCTTTCAATCCCTGTTTTTGGCATCTGCAAAGGTCTGCAGGCCATCAATGTGGCATATGGAGGCACACTGTACCAGGATATCCCAAGTCAGTATCCCCATGCCATTCAGCATGATCAAAAGCGGCCCCGTGAACAGGCCACCCATGCCATTTCCATTCAGCAGGATTCCTTCCTTGCCGGCGTTCTTGGCAAAGAAGCCATGGTCAATTCCTGGCATCATCAGAGTGTCAAGGATATTGCAGACGGCTTTCATGTGACTGCCAAGGCACCGGATGGGATTGTGGAAGGCATGGAAAAAGATGATGGCACATTCATGTGCGGGGTGCAGTTTCATCCCGAGATGATGACCGCCTGTGGAAACAAACAGATGCTGTCTTTGTTCAAGGCATTCCTGCATGTGTGTGAGGAAGCACATCATGATTAAGACGATCTTCTTTGACTTTGATGATACGCTTGGCAACCGGGAACTGTATGCCTGGAATGCGTATCATGACATTCTGAAAGAGAATACGGATCTTTCGGGAATGGAGTTTGAAGCGGTGCTGCAGGAAGTGATGATCTGGGATCAGAAGGGTGATGTAAACAAGAATTACATCAAGGAGATGCTGGCAAAGGTGTTTGATATTCATCTGCCCTATCCTGACTTCAATACGTACTGGGATTCCCAACTGTACAAGTACTGTGTGCCGATGGAGGATGCGGCAGATACGCTTTCTTATCTTGAAAAGAAATACCGGCTTGGCATCATTTCCAACGGACCTTCCGATGCCCAGCGGAGCAAGCTGAAAAAAAGCGGGCTGGAGAGCTTCTTTGATGAAAACATGGTATTTATTTCCGGTGATTTTGGCATCAAAAAGCCAGATCCCAGGCTGTTTCTGAAAGCCTGTGAACTGGCTGGGGCGAAACCGGAAGAATGTGTCTATGTCGGCGATATCTTCTATCGGGATGTGCTGGGATCCTGGCGGGCAGGCATGAAGCCGGTATGGATCCTCAACCAGGAACGTAAATGCACAATGGATATCCCGGTGATTCATCACATTTCTGACCTGAAGAAGATCCTGTGAACTACTCGGCTACAAGTAACCGAGCTTCAAAGTGGCACAGGCCACTTTTCTTTTTTCCTGTGTTTCCAGACTGTCAGGAATGTGTACGTATCTCATAGTTTCCCATGAGGCGCGATGCATTCTGCTGTAGGTATTCTGCATGGTCTTGCATTCTCCATACAGTGGTTTCAGGCTATCCCCGCCGTCCCAGCGGTTGTTGTTGCTTTATTTCAGCATGTGCAGTAGATCCGCACTGCCTCATCTCTGATATTCAGCGCTGCGTTTTCATCACGATCATGATGATGTCCGCAGTCAGGGCATGTCCACTCACGCACAGCCAAATCTTTGGTGAGCTTGTGCAATGTCCCGCATGCATGGCACATCTGGCTGCTGGGAAAGAACTTCCCAGCTTTGATGACGCGCTTTCCAGCCCTCTGTGCTTTATAAGCAAGCATGCTGGTAAACATACCCCATCCCTTGTCGCCAACAGACTTTCCAAAATGCAAAGACTGTGACATTGCCTTCATATTCAGATCCTCTATTCCGATCATGTCGTAGGTATCCACTAACTGTCGTGACAGCTTGTGTAAGGCATCGCTGCGCTGATGCTTGGCTTTCGCACTCAGCTTTGCGATTTTTACCCGCTGCTTATGATAGTTGGAAGATCCTTTCTCCATATGAGACAGTTTTCTCTGCTCTCTGGCAATTCTGTTCTGCATAGCATGATATGGTTTGCCATAATCGATATGCTTGCCGTTGGAATCGACACAAAAGTTATGCATAGACATATCCAGCCCGATTGCATTATCCGGATCAATGTCATGGCATATCTCTTCATGCGGCACTTCGTACAGGAGTGAAAAATAGTATTTGCCATCAGGCTCATGGGTGACAGTAACAGACTTCAGTACGCCGTGTGCTGGCACCGTACGATGTGCTCTGACCCTGATTTCTCCATCAATCTTAGGGAGTTTGAGGAAGCCTGTTTTTCTTTTGCCCATCCGAAAACGCAGATTGGTTGCGCCTTTGGAGGCAATATTTGTTGTGTATGAATCATAATGATCAGCTTTTCTTTTATACTTCGGATAGGCAGATTTGCCATTGAAGAAGTTGCCGAACGCTCTGTTAAGGTGCAGCTGCACGTTTGCAAGCGCAAGCGAATCAACCTCTTTCAGCCATTGACAGCATGACAGATGTTTGTACCATGCGGGCGTCAGATTTAATGACTCACCTGTCTGCTTATAACATGCAGACCGATCATACAGCATGCGATTATACAGCCATCTGCAGGCGCCAAGCGTCTGGTTTAACGTCTCCATTTGAGCAGATGTCGGCATGCCGCAAAAGCGCAATGCAATGCGATCAACATTTGCAGAGGCACACTGTCCCGGTTTTCTTTTCTTTGCATTTGTGCTATTCGACATACCTGCCGCTCCTTTCCAGTTAGCGTTGAACATTCTGCTGATGAGCAATATAGCGTTTTACATTTTCTTCGCTCGCAGATCCTATCGTTTCAATGAAATAAGAGCCATTCCACAACTGTCCTCTCCATAATTGGTTTCTGAGCTCTGGATACAATTTGAACAGGCGCAGACCTGATGTTCCTTTCAGGTGCTTGACAATAAATGTAATTGACAGCTTTGGAGGAGCGGTCACAAAGCAATGTACATGGTCTGCTTCACCAACCTCGCACTGGTCAAGTGAGAAGCCATTCTCCGCGGCCACATCGTGTAAGATCTGCTGCAGTGACTTTTCTATATCAGGTGTCAGCACTTTACGCCTGTATTTGACGCACCAGACAATGTGATAGTGATTGTTGTATACGCAGGTACGCGCATGTATATATCTGTCATCTTTCATACATATAGTATAGTATATATCATTCGAATATATGTATTATTATCAAGCAAATATGTATGGTACACATAGTTTAAAAAGGCCGATTCATCTCCCCTACAAGTAAGGGAGATGAATCGGCATACTTCTTAAACTCTTGCTTTGAGGATCTTGTCCATCTGCCGTTTGGAGATGATCTGGTGGTCGGTGCGGAAACCGGCATTGTCATGCAAGAGATCGGTCAGATCTGTACGGGTATACAGCGGCACATAGCCTTCCGACTGGATCTTCATGAAGTTCATGCGGCGCAATTGCTCGAGTACTTCGCCGGAACGGCCGAACATATCCAGCCGCTTTACAAGGGCAGACACAACCGTCAGTGTGCAGAAGCATGTGATGAAGTGAGCCTGGATCTCATCACTCAGCGGGATGCCGTCGGTATTGTCTGGGATCTCCATGCTCAGGATGCGGAAGATGTTATGCGCATTGGAGCGGGTATCTTCCATCTTGATGATGTCCTTTGCCGGAATCTCTGTGTTGGTGACATAGACGGCAATGCCATCGGCATAGCTTGGCATATTGGCTGGCTGCTGGAAGAGCAGCGGATCACCGCCTCGCAGCATGTTGAGTTCCCGTTCCAGGCGTTCAATCGTGCCATAGTGATTGGAGTAGGTAATGATGACTCTGCGCAGTCCGCCAGGGGCATGTACCTGCATTTCTTTGTAATAGAAACGAGATGGATTGGAAATTTCACTTTCTTTGCGCAGCTTGCTCAGATCAAACAGGCCGGCAGTGTCCGAACGGGACCAGCCGGTGGGATCCTGGGCAGCGCGCTTTTCTTCATCCCGCATGTTGTCATAGCTCAGCAGCATGATGTAGCCATTGGGAATGCCCCAGTCTTTGAAGGTGGCACTGGCACCGGAGACGATGCCGCTGTCGGTAAAGGAAATGGCCTGCGAAGTGCGGAAGGAATCACGCAGCTGCTTTTCCAGTCTTGTCTGCGGTACTTCCTTGAGATGCTCAGGGTTGATGGAGTAGCAGATCGGCATGAAGTTGCCGTCAAAATACAGGTCCATCGGAATAACCGGCAGTTGTCTGCCTTTGATGGTGCCGGCTTCATACAGACAGGTGGTCGCATCAAAGTACAGTGTGGAAGTGCTGTGGCCGAAGATTCTTCTGGTATTGGCATAGACTGTTTCCTGAATGCGGTCAGCTTCTTCAGCCAGAACTTCGGTGGCACGGATGATCTGGCGCGGCGTGAAATCCGGCTGTTCGATGAACAGGCGGGACGCATCATACAGCGGCATGCCGGCATCCGGATAAATCAGACGGCTGTAGATCATGCGTGACAGAATCGCATCCAGATTGTAATTCAGATGATGGCGCCGCTGGATATCCTTGCAGAGCTGCGGGAAACCAAGCGTGTTGTAAACCTGCTGCAGAAACAGATAGCCGCCATTGAACGTGCGCTGCTCATTCTTCTCAATCTGCTTGACCGGTGAGTATTTTTCCGTCACTTCACGGCGCTCTTCCTTCTCCAGCCGGTTCATCTCTTCAATGTGCTTCTTAGCCCAGGCAATCGGATCTTCCCCATTCAGCTTTTTCTGCAGTTCTTCCACCGTGCCAAGCTTCTCGACAATCTTGGTCGAGTGAAAGCCATTGCTGTATGTGGATTTCAACACATACAGAGACGTAGAATTTTTTGATTTGGACATCCCCAGGTGCATACCATCACCTCCCCAATATTATTACATTCATATATTACACCATTTCGAAATAAAATACTCAAAAAAGTAATAATATTATGACACTCATAATAATGGGATAACACGTAGTGTGCATGATATGGAGTATGTTTGGAAGACAGGTGGAAATGCTACAATGGTGCACGATAAGGGGAAAATGCATGAAATACTACCTGTGTGCCATACTTGCCATCTTTTTCTGGAGTTCATCGGTGATTGCCACCAAGATTGCCTATGCATCCATTACGCCGATCCTGCTGTGCCTGATCCGCTTTGCCATTTCTTCTGTATTGATGATGATGGTTTTCTTGTTCCGTAAGAACAGGGTGCATATTGCAAAGCAGGACTTAAAGCCGGTTCTTGTTTCCGCAATTCTGGGTATCAGTGTGTACTACGCATTGGAGAATGCGGCACTGGCAATGACTTCGGCTTCCGATGCCTCCTTAATTGAAGCTGCGTTCCCTGCCTTAACCGCACTTGTGGGACTTGTCGTCTATCGGGAACGGCCATCGAAAAGAATGCTGGCAGGCATTGCCGCATCCATCATCGGAGTCGCGGTACTGACCCAGTTTGATCCTGCGCAGTCATCCTCTCTTCTTGGCGATTTGTTATTACTCTTTGACGGCTGCCTGTGGGGTTTCTATAACTATGAGACCAAGTCGATCTCCCACAAATATGATTCTTTTACACTGACCATGTATCAATGTGCCATCGGGACAGTCTTCTTTGTACCGATGCTGGCACTGGAAAAACCAGTTCTGACCAATATCACGCCTGCCTTTATCCTTACCCTTCTGTATCTCAGCACGGCGTGCTCACTGGGTGCCTTACTGCTGTATAACTATGGCTTAAAGGGTATGAAGGCATCCACAGCTGCAGTCATCATGAACCTGATGCCGATCTTTGGCGTGCTGCTCTCCTGGGGTATCCTGCATGAAACCATCACACGCAGAAAACTGATCGGCGGTGCCATCATTCTGCTCGGTGTCTGGATTTCTACAACAAGAGATAAGGCAGCGTAAAAGAGAAATCATGCCATTCAGAAATGACAGCTTTCCATCTATTGCGCATCATATGATTGTGCCTGCAGTCATGTGAGTATTTTGCCAATGCTGTCAAGTTGGTGGTTGTGTGTTAGAATATTGCCGATATGGAGGGTCTATAAAAAATGGATCAGAGCGAGCTGCAGCAGCATGCACATAACATTCGGGTGAATATCATTCGTGAGGTGTATGCCGGCAAGTCGGGACATCCGGGTGGATCTTTGTCTGCCGCGGATCTTCTGACGGTTCTTTACTTCAATGTCATGGACATCAATAAGGATAACGTTGGCACGATTGACCGTGACCGGTTTGTTCTCTCAAAGGGGCATGCGGCTCCCCTGCTGTATGCGGTGCTGGCAGAGAAGGGCTTTCTTCCTGAAGAAGAGCTTCTGACGATCCGCCACCTGCATTCCCGCCTGCAGGGACATCCGGATATGAATGACCTGGATGGCATTGATATGAGTACAGGCTCTTTGGGCCAGGGTGTTGCGGCTGCTGTAGGCATGGCACTTGCCAACCGCCTGGACAAGAATGACCATCGCATTTATACACTGCTTGGTGATGGTGAGTGTGAGGAAGGCGAAGTGTGGGAGGCTGCCATGGCAGCTGCCCATTACAAGCTGGACAATCTCTGTGCGATCATTGATAACAATGGTCTGCAGATCGATGGCAAGGTATCTGATGTCATCGGACCGGAGCCGTTTGCACCGAAGTTTGCGGCCTTTGGCTGGAATACGATCGAGATTGACGGCCACAATTATGATGAGATCCAGAAGGCTTTTGATGCCGCAAAGGCATGCAAGGGCAAGCCTACCTGCATCATTGCCCATACAATCAAGGGCAAGGGTGTTTCCTACATGGAGAACCAGGTTGGCTGGCATGGCAAGGCACCGAATGAAGAGCAGTACCATGAAGCAATGAGAGAACTGGGGGTTGAGAAGGCATGAAGGCAACACGTGAAGCATATGGTGAGGAGCTGGCAAAGCTCGTTGCCGAGAATCCGAAGATTGTTGTGCTGGATGCCGATCTGGCCGGCAGCACCAAGAGTGCCATGGCTGGCAAGGTGGCCCCGGAACGTTTCTTTGATATGGGTATTGCCGAGCAGGATATGATCGGCACGGCAGCTGGTCTTGCGGCCAGCGGCTATATTCCGTTTGCCAGCACATTTGCCATGTTTGCGACCGGCAGATGCTGGGAACAGATCCGCAACAGTGTTGCCTATCCGCATCTGAATGTGAAGATTGCCGGTTCCCATGCCGGCATCACGGTTGGTGAAGACGGCTGTTCACATCAGGCCATTGAGGATATTGCGATCATGAGAGCCATTACCGGTCTGGCTGTGTTCTGTCCGTGTGACCAGTATGAGACCAAGGCAGTGGTAGACTATGCGGCTGCTTATGATGGACCATGCTATATCCGTCTTGGCAGATCCAAGGTGGAAGATTTCTATACACCGGACACAAAGTTTGATATTACCAAGGTCAATGTGCTGCGCCATGGCCATCAGAAGATCTCGGTATTTGCGACAGGTCTGATGGTACAGTCCAGCATGAAGGCGGCAGACATTCTGGCAAAGAAGGGTATTGATCTGACGGTGGTGGATGTATGCTCATTGAAGCCGGCGGATGAAGACGGCATTGTCAAGGTACTGGAAGAGAGTGAGAAGGTGTTCACGGTTGAGGAACATTCCGTGATTGGCGGCCTTGGTTCTCTGATCAGTGATATTGCCAGTGAATCATGCCCGCGCTTCATTCATCATATCGGCATGTATGGCTTTGCCGAGAGTGCTGCAGCGGATGTTCTGCTGCATGAATATCAGCTGGATGGTGAGGGCGTTGCCAGCCAGATTGAGCAGTTCCTGCTTTGATTTTGAAAGAGTCTGTCCGGTGGCTGCCGGGCAGCTTTTTTCGTCTTTTGCGTTGTAAAATGGATGGACACGACCTTTGTGAAATGTTGGTGATCTAACTCTATTGCTGTTGATATTTGACGAGAAAGGGGTTTACAATAGCGCATGCAGTTTTATTGCGGAAGTAATTCCGCTTTGAGGGGAAAATGATCCCCGCTTTTTCTTTTTGAGGAGGCGGCTGTATGATTAGATCTATACAGGGAAAGGAGTATGTATGATTAAAACACTTCTGAAGAGCCTGCGTGAGTATACGCGGGCAACGATCCTGACACCGGTGTTTGTGACTGGTGAGGTAATCTGTGAAGCTCTGATTCCGTTTCTGATTGCCATGCTTGTCAATGACATCAAGGCTGGGGCGGGACTGAATGTGATCGTCGGCTATGCCTGGAAGATGCTCTTGCTGGCATTTGCGTCTTTGTTCTGCGGCTGGATGGCGGGCATTTACTGTGCTGACAGTGCCTGCGGCTTTGCCAAGAATCTGCGCCATGATGTTTTCTACAACATCCAGAGTTTCTCATTTGCAAACATTGACCAGTTTTCATCTGCCTCTTTGGTGACCCGACTGACTACGGATATCAATAACGTACAGATGGCATTCATGATGATTATCCGTACTGCCATCAGAGCACCGATGAACCTGATTTTCTCTTTCATCATGGCATATATGATGGGCGGCAGGATGTCTTTTATCTTTCTGATCGTTATTCCTTTCCTCGGTCTTGGCCTGTACATTGTGGCAAAGTCTGCCATGCCGTTATTCCGCAGGGGCTTCCCGAAGTATGATGCCCTGAATGAATCCGTGGAGGAAAATGTTACTGGCATCCGGGTAGTGAAGTCCTATGTGCGTGAAAATTATGAGGAAAAGAAGTTTGATCATGCTTCGCAGGAAATTCAGAAAATTTTCACCAAAGCAGAGCGCATTCTTGCCTGGAACAACCCGCTGATGCAGGTTGCCATCTATAGCGTCATGCTGTTTGTGCTTTCGGTTGGATCCAGAACGGTCATTCTCTCTCATGGACAGGCATTCGATGTCGGACAGTTGTCAACGATGCTGACGTATTCTTTCCAGATTCTTGTCTCGCTGATGATGCTGTCGATGATCTTTGTCATGATTACTTTCTCTGCCGAGAGTGCTGAAAGAATTGCGGAAGTGCTTAAGGCGAAGAGTACGCTGACTTCGCCGGCACATCCGGTCATGGAAGTCAAGGATGGTTCCATTGACTTTGACAATGTTGCGTTCAAGTACAATCCGCTGGCTGACCGCCATGTGCTGGATCATATTGAACTTCATATCAGGTCTGGTGAGACGATTGGCATTATTGGCGGTACTGGTTCGTCCAAGTCATCGCTTGTTTCTCTGATTCCGCGTTTGTATGATGTCACGGAAGGCACGGTGCGGGTTGGCAAGGAAGATGTGCGCAATTATGATCTGAAGGTGCTGCGTGATGCCGTTGCCATGGTTCTGCAGAAGAATGTGCTGTTCTCTGGTACGATTGCGGACAATCTGCGCTGGGGCAATCCGGATGCGACGGATGAGCAGATCAAAGAGGCATGTCATCTTGCCTGTGCGGATGAGTTTATCAATCAGTTCCCGGATGGCTACAATACCCGCATTGAGCAGGGAGGCACGAATGTGTCCGGCGGTCAGAAGCAGCGTCTGTGTATTGCCAGGGCGCTTCTGAAGAAGCCGAAGATTCTGATTATGGATGATTCTACCAGTGCGGTTGATACAAAGACGGATGCCATGATCCGCAAGGCAATGAAGGAATATATTCCGGAAACGACCAAGATTATCATTGCCCAGCGTACTTCTTCGGTGGAGGACGCTGACAGGATCATTGTTCTGGATGATGGCAAGATCAATGCCATCGGTACCTCTGAGGAACTGCTGAAAACGAATAAGATTTATCAGGAAGTTTATACATCGCAGAACAAGGCGGGCACGGAAACGGTGTCGCCTGCTGCAAAGGAGGTGTCCGCAAATGCGTAAGAAGAGTGCCGGACAGACTGTAAAGCGTCTGATTCAGATGGAGTTCAGCTTCTTTCCGAAACTGCTGCCATTTGTCATTTTTCTGATTATTGTTAATGCTGTGATTTCCTCCATCCCAAGTGTTTTCCAGCAGAAGGTTATCGCCGTTCTGCAGGATGCCTGGACAAATGGACTGGAATGGAGCCAGGTATCTGGCCAGATTCTGCATCTGTGTATCATCCTTGGCATCCTCTATGCAATTTCACTGATCGCAGGGTTTATGTATAACCAGCTGATGGCAATTATTACCCAGGGATCTCTGCACAAGATGCGGGTTACGATGTTCAATCACATGGAATCTCTGCCGATCCGCTATTTTGATACAACCAAGCATGGCGATATCATGTCGCACTATACCAATGATGCGGATGCATTGCGGCAGATGATTTCCCAGTCATTCCCGCAGCTGATGATCAGTGCGATCACCCTGACAACGATTCTGTGCATCATGCTGTATTACAGTGTCTGGATGGCGCTGGTCATCATTATTGGATCTGTTGTTTCTCTGATCATCACGAAGAAGGTTGGCGGCAAGTCTGCCCGTTACTTCATTGCCCAGCAGAAATATGTCGGCAAGACAGAGGGCTTCATTGAAGAGATGATCAATGGCCAGAAAGTCATCAAGGTGTTCAACCATGAAAAAGCTGCCGAGGCAGACTTTGACAAAGTGAATGAGGAACTGTTTGTGGCATCCCGCAATGCCAACAAGTATTCCAACATTCTGATGCCGATTCTGAACAATGTCAGCTACATCATCTATGTGTTTGTGGCAGTTGCCGGCGGCATCTTCATTGAGAAGAATGTACCGAATCTCTCGATTTCCGGACTGCCGTTCTCGATTGCCGTGGTCGTGCCGTTCCTTGGCATGTCCCGTCAGTTTGCCGGTAACATTCAGCAGATTTCACCGCAGATCAATGCCATTGTCATGGGTCTTGCCGGGGCAGAGCGCATTTTTGATCTGCTGGATGAAGAGCCTGAGCAGGATGAGGGTTATGTCACCCTGGTCAATGCGACGGAAAAGAATGGCGTGCTTGAGGAAACATCTGAAAAGACGGATATGTGGGCATGGAAGCATCCGCATCAGGCAGATGGCTCCGTGACGTATACACCGCTGAAGGGTGATGTCCGCTTCTTTGATGTCACCTTTGGCTATACGCCGGAAAAGACGGTTCTGCATGATGTGTCTCTGTATGCCAAGCCTGGCCAGAAGGTTGCGTTTGTTGGTGCTACCGGTGCCGGCAAGACAACGATCACCAATCTGATCAACCGCTTCTATGACATTCCGGACGGCAAGATCCGCTATGATGGCATCAATATCAACAAGATCCGCAAGTCGGATCTGCGCAGATCCCTGGGCATTGTCCTGCAGGATACGGTGTTGTTTACCGGCACCGTCATGGATAATATCCGCTATGGCAGACTGGACGCAACGGATGGTGAGTGTATTGCCGCTGCCAAGCTGGCTGGTGCGGATGGCTTTATCCGCCATCTGCCAAAGGGCTACCAGACGATGCTGGCGGGAAATGGCAGCAATCTGTCTCAGGGACAGTGCCAGCTGCTGGCGATTGCCAGAGCAGCCGTCGCCGATCCGCCGGTCATGATCCTGGATGAAGCAACTTCTTCCATCGATACCAGAACCGAGCAGATTGTACAGGCTGGCATGGACCGCCTGATGCAGGGCAGAACGGTATTTGTCATTGCTCACCGTCTGTCTACGGTCAAGAATGCCAATGTCATCATTGTGCTTGACCATGGCCGCATCATTGAGCGCGGTACACATGAAGAACTGATTGCCCAGAAGGGACAGTATTATCAGCTGTATACAGGTGCTTTTGAGCTTGAGTAAGCAAATGTATTGATCCTGGAACAGACAGAGGAAAATTCCCCTGTCTGTTTTTGTGTGTGAAAAAGGAATTCAGGCCATGATCACCTGAATTCCTTCTTCGTCTAACTGTACTTTGATCTCTTCTGGCAGTTTGTCATCGGTGATGACAATGCCGGGCTGGTTTTTCATGTTCATGGGGATTGTGCCAGTATCCGCAAACTTTTCACTCTCTGTAAGAATCACCATTTCCTGAGCAGATTCTGCCATGTCGCGGACAGCCTGGCAGCGCATCTGGTCTTTGTTGGAAAAGCCGGATTTTGCATTCCAGCCATCTGTGCCGGCAAAGAAGTAATGGACATGGTAAGACTGGGCAGCCTGTTTTACCATGGGGCCGACCAGGCATTGGGAGGAAGGCTGATAGATGCCGCCAAGCAGTACGATTTCCACGGGAAGATGGCGGATGTAGTCGGCGATGAAGGCAGAGTTGGTGACGATGGTGACATTCTTCTTTGTCTTGGCTATGACGGATGCCAGCAGGGCACAGCAGCTGCCGCTTTCGATCATGATCGTATCGCCATCCTGTATGAGACTGGCCGCTTTTTCAGCGATCTTCTGTTTGGCTTCATAGTGATAGGCAAGCCGTCCGTTGATATTATCGGTAGATAATAACTGTGCATACCCATGTACCCTTTGGATGACGCCCTTTTCCTCCAGGGTATCCAGATCCTTGCGGATGGTGACCTGGGAAACAGATAATCGTTCTGACAGTGATACAACTTCTGCTTTTTTCTCTCTGGTCAGGATTTCCAGAATCTCTCCCAGACGTTCATTCTTTTTCATTGCAATCCTTTCTAAAAGAAGGCATCGATGCCGGCATCAAGAAATACCTTCTGATATGCCTGCAGGCCTTCCGCGTGCAGTGCTTTGACATCTGCATAGGCATAGGCTTCACCAAGCATGGCATATTTATTCTCACCAAACTGATGAAACGGCAGCAGCTGACATCGGGTGGCTCCAACATCCTGCAGGGCCTGCACCAGTCCTCTGGCATCATTGATTTCTGCATTGAAGCCGGGAATAACCGGAATTCTGGGCAGAACATCTTTTCCCATCGCAATGGCTGCTTTCATATTGGCGAGAACCGTTTCATTGGGTATTCCGGTATACTCTTTGTGCTTTTTGGAATCATAGTGCTTGAGATCCATCAGGACATAATCCACATGTTTGATGACATCAAGAAAGGTCTTCTGATCACATGCGCCGGTTGTTTCACAGCATGTGTTGATGCCTTCTTCATGGGCTGCCTTCAGCAGTTCGATGGCAAACGCCGGCTGGGCGAGCATTTCTCCGCCGGATAATGTGATGCCGCCATTGCTTTCTTCATAGAAAGGCAGATCCTGCATCACTGTTTTCATGACATCTGCTGCACTCTTTTGTTCTCCTTCGGAAGATAATGCATGGCCGGGACATTCTCTGACACAGATACCGCAGCCATCACAAAGATTATGATGGATGCGGATCTTTCCCTCTTTCAGGAATACGGCCTGCCTGGGACATGCCTGTATGCAGTGCTGGCAGTGCAGGCATTGTTTCTCATCCCACAGCACCTGTACATTCCTGCTCTGGCTTTCCGGATTGGCACACCAGGCACAGTGCAGCGGACATCCTTTCATAAAGACGACGGTACGGATTCCCGGTCCGTCATTGACACTGAATTTCTGTATGTTGAAGACAACTCCTGTTGTACTGCGGTCTGCCGGCATGGTTCAAGCTCCTTTGATCAGAAAAATCCTAACACACTTCGCATCTCTTTGAAATAAAAATATTACGAATGAAATATAATCTATTTACTATAGAAATTATCATTGATGAATATGGCGGATAAGGATACAATAAAGCTGCGTACAAAACAATATAATGTTACGTATGAAATAAAAAAGGAGGACATATGGAAAACAGTGAACATTTTGGCAGACTGACAGATCGCATGCAGGCTTTCCGGGAAGAAGTGCTGGATGAAAAGCCGTATATTGATGCGCAGCGGGCAATTCTGGCAACACAGGCTTACAGGGAGAACCAGAATCAGCCGCGGGTGATGGTACGAGCTTTGATGCTGAAAAAGATTCTTGAGAATATGACGATTTATATCGAGGATCAGAGTCTGCTTGCCGGCAATCAGGCATCCAAGAACAGGAATGCACCGATTTTTCCGGAGTACACCATGAAGTTTGTCATGGATGAGCTGGATTTGTTTGAGAAGCGGGATGGGGATGTTTTCTATATTACGGAAGAGACGAAACAGCAGCTGCGTGAGATTGCACCGTTCTGGGAGAATAATAATCTGCGTGCCCGCGGTGAGGCATTGCTGCCGGATGAAGTCAGCGTGTTTATGGAAACGGGTGTTTTCGGTATGGAGGGAAAGCTGAATGCGGGGGATGCGCATCTGGCTGTGAATTACGAAAGGCTGCTGAAAGAAGGCCTGAAAGGGTATGAAGAAAGGGCAGAGAAGCTGCGTGCTTCTCTTGATCTGACGGATCCGGATGCCATTGATCAGAATGTGTTTTATAAGGCGGTGCAGACTGCGATTGATGCAGTGCATGGCTTTGCTCTGCGCTACAGCAGACTGGCCGCAGAACTTGCCGAGAAGGAACATGATCCATCCCGCCGCAAGGAACTGAAGGAAATGAGCAGGATCTGTGCAAAGATGCCTTATGAGCCGGCTTCTTCCTTCCATGAGGCAGTCCAGTCTGTGTGGTTTATTCAGCTTGTCCTGCAGATTGAATCCAATGGGCATTCTCTGAGCTATGGTCGCTTTGATCAGTATATGTACCCGTATTTCATGCATGACCTTCAGAATGAGCGGATTACAAAAGCACAGGCACTGGAACTGCTGACATGCCTGTGGATCAAGACACTGACAATCAATAAGGTGCGCTCCCAGGCGCATACACTGTCTTCCGCAGGCTCACCGATGTATCAGAATGTGACGATCGGCGGCCAGACAGTGGATCATCGTGATGCCGTTAATGAACTGAGTTTTCTGGTATTGCAGTCGGTTGCCCAGACACGTCTTACCCAGCCCAACCTGACCGTAAGATGGCACCATAACCTGAATAAGAAGTTCATGGATGAATGCATTGAAGTGATGCGGCTTGGCTTTGGCATGCCGGCTCTCAATAATGATGAAGTCATCATCCCCTCCTTCATCAAGTGGGGTGTCAAAGAAGAAGATGCCTATAACTATTCTGCGATTGGCTGCGTGGAAACGGCGGTGCCCGGCAAGTGGGGATACCGCTGCACAGGTATGAGCTATATTAACTTTCCGCGTGTGCTGCTGTGTGCGATGAATGACGGCGTTGATCTGACCAGCGGAAAACGGTTTACCAAAGGTCATGGATATTTCAAGGATATGACAAGCTATGCACAACTGATGAATGCCTGGGATCAGACAGTCAGGGAGATGACACGGTATTCGGTCATTGTGGAGAATGCAATTGACAAGGCAAGTGAAAGAGATGTGCCGGATATTCTCTGCTCGACATTGACAGATGACTGTCTGGGCCGTGGCAAAACGATCAAGGAAGGCGGTGCTGTCTATGACTTCATCTCCGGCCTGCAGGTAGGCATTGCCAATATGGCTGATTCGCTTGCGGCAATCAAGAAGCTCGTCTTTGATGAAAAGAAGATAACGCCGGCACAGCTGTGGGATGCGATTCTCGACAACTTCTCCTCGCCTGCATCCAGGAAGATTCAGGATATGCTCATCTATGATGCTCCAAAATATGGCAACGATGATGATGCGGTGGATCGGCTGGTTGTGGATGCGTATGATTCCTACCTGGATGAAATCAGAAAGTATCATAATACCCGCTATGGCAGAGGGCCGATCGGAGGTATCCGCTATGGCGGCACTTCTTCGATTTCGGCAAATGTTGGCCAGGGCATGGGAACCTGGGCAACACCGGATGGCAGAAAGGCATGGGAGCCGCTGGCTGAAGGGTGCTCGCCTGCGCACAATGCTGATAAAAACGGACCGACGGCTGTCTTCAAGTCGGTTGCCAAGCTGCCTACGGAAAAGATTACAGGCGGTGTGCTGCTGAATCAGAAGATGACGCCTTCCATGCTGGCAAAGCCGGAAAACAGGCAGAAGCTGGAAATGCTGATTGCGGGCTTCTTCAACCGCCTGCATGGCTATCATGTGCAGTACAACATCGTTTCCAGAGAAACGCTGCTGGATGCACAGGCGCATCCGGAAAAGCATAAGGACCTGATTGTAAGAGTGGCTGGCTACAGTGCCTTCTTCAATGTGTTAAGCAAAAAGACACAGGATGATATTATCGGCAGGACAGAACAGTCTTTGTAAGAGAAAAGAGGAAAATAGAAATGAAACTGATGATTGATGATGCCCATATGGATGAGATCAGAAGAATCTATGACTTGTACCCGGTGGATGGGGTAACAACCAATCCTTCTATTCTTGCCAAAACAGGGAAGGATCCCCGCAATGTTTTACAGGAGATCCGGAACTTCATTGGTGAGGATCAGATTCTGTTTGCCCAGGCTGTGGCACTGCAGGCTGAAGGCATGGTGAAGGATGCCCACATGATTGTGGATTTGATCGGGAGAAAGAATACAGTTGTCAAGATTCCGAGTATTCCGGAAGGGTTCAAGGCAATCAGACTGCTGAAGAAGGAGGGCATTGCCACCTGTGGAACAGTAGTCTATACACCGATGCAGGCTTATCTTGCTGCCAAAGCTGGTGCCAGCTATGTAGCACCCTATGTCAACCGGATTGATAACATGGGCTATGACGGTATTGCGGTAACTAAAGAAATTCATGATATTCTGGTCAGAAATCACATGGATGAGTGCATGGTGCTGGCTGCTTCCTTCAAGAATTCCCAGCAGGTCATGGAATTATGCAAATATGGTGTAGGTGCTGCCACAGCTGCACCAGCGGTCATTGACGGTTTTGTTAAGAACGCTGCCATTGATGGTGCCGTGCAGGATTTCATTCATGACTTTGAGAAACTGACCGGTCATACTGCCATGTCAGATCTGGACTGACTGTCATAACTTCATTTTAAACTACACTCAACTTTACTAAAAAAGGGGCTGTAACAGTTGAATAAGCTGTTACAGCTCATTTTTTTGCGCTTGCACATATTTTCGCTGTATATCTATCAGTGCAAGCCAAAAGCCGATTTATTCATGCGAAAAATATGCAAAATATCCATATATTATCATTGATATATTATATGCGTGCATGTATAATATGAGTATGAAAAATGCTGATCTCGTTTTTGCAGGACACGATCAGCGCTCTTATTATAACGCTGTTCAACTGGCCCTGCCACTTAGCACAATGATTCGTGTACCTCATTCTGATATGCTGTTCTCTTTTCTGGATGCGGTGAAGGGAGTTAATTTCAGTCGCTTTGTTAAACCGATCCGTTCAAATAACACGCATA
>NZ_JALBUR010000029.1:0-22205 GCF_033971865.1 Grylomicrobium aquisgranense
AAATTCTTGTATTTTTATGGTGTCTCGTTCATCCCTTAAATATTAGGATTTTTTGATAAACGTGTACTGGCAGTCCACTATATGGGCTACCAGCGCATTCCGCTGAGGACTTCATTTTCTTATAGTTGATATACCAGAAAGATAAAGGAGGTTGAAGAAGATGAAGCAAAACTCAGACTCTTTAATCTTTGATGCTGATGATTCCTATATAGGTCATCGGATCAGGGAAGCAAGAGAAGAGTTTGGCTTGACGCAGGAGAAACTGGGAGATGCCGTTGGAGTAGAGGCTAACTATATTAATAGGCTTGAGAATGGAAAAAAGCATGCATCCGATCAATTGCTTCGGAGGATTGGGAGGGTCACATGTAAACCAATGAGTTTTTTCTATGGAGATGCACCATTGCTCAAAGATTCATCAGAAAGAGAAAAGAGGATTGTGCTGATGTTTCGCAGCGGGTCTTTATATGAGAAAGATTTGATAGAGACTATCATGAATGATGTACTCAGTATTTCTCATTAGCTGATATTACTCATCTCAGATTTCTTGTTTAACGTTCAATGCTATGAAAGATTGTGAATTTCTCAATTGAATTGATCTAAATCAAAGGAATCTACTTAAGACTATAGTTACCAGGATATCCTAGATAGATCTTTGAAAACTTAATAAAACACATCAGATACATCCCTGCACGGGCTATTGCAGCCAGCCAAAGGAACCATACGCGAGGACCTTTATGTGAAGAACTATATCAAAAAGAGAGCGATTAATTTGCCGTTCTAAAATGTCGGATCGTTTCCGGCAAGGCGATGAAACGTGCAGCAATAATGGTACTTCTGTCCAGTCACAGCCCTGGGTAACCGGGATAAAGCAATGAGGGCAGTTCGGAGAGATCCTCGGGAGGGTGAGATGCCCATGGAGCGGTAAACGGTCCGCCATCTGATGAGTAGTTGAAATAAGGTTATTCATGAGATTGTAGAAAGAAAGTTTATATAAGGGAGCTGTTGTACTAATGACAGTTCCTTTTTTCTAGTCAATGGAAGAATGAAGGTTTATATGAAAGCAAAAAATGAAAAATTAATTCGTTACTCAATTCAGCTTGTTTATCTTGCAAGATTGTTGGAATCTAAGCTGATCAATGATACAGAATTTTCGCTCATAAAGAAACAGCTAATGAGAGATTACAGTATTATATCCGACATCCTTGCTAGAAATGATAGTGTCCCTTAAGGTTTCATTGAAAGGAAGATATTTATGTCAGGAAAAGTTGATATTATTAAGGCCGATCCTTCTAATTCTATTAGAAGAAGTGGAAAGACAATTAATCGAAAAAAGGTAGCAGCATATTGCCGTGTTAGCACTGATCACGAAGATCAGAAAACAAGCTATCGTTCTCAAGTTGAATACTATACGGATCTAATTGAAAAGAATCCAGAATGGACACTGGCTGGTATATATGCGGATGAGGGAATTACTGGTACTCAGGTTACTAAGCGTGAGGAATTTCTGAGAATGATACAAGCGTGTTGTGAGGGAGAGATTGATATGGTAATCACTAAATCAATTTCCCGCTTCGCACGAAATACACTTGATACTCTGAAATATGTGCGAATGCTAAAAACCAAAAATATCGCTGTTTATTTTGAGGATGAGAAAATCAACACCCTATCAATGGATGGGGAACTTTTGCTGGTTGTTCTTAGTTCAGTTGCACAGCAAGAGGTTGAAAATATTTCTGCTAATGTAAGAAAAGGTCTTGCAATGAAGATGTCACGAGGTGAACTCGTTGGAACCCCAAAAGCATTCGGATATGATTACGATGAAGAAACGAAGCAAATTTCTATTAATCCGGAAGAAGCAGAAATTGTAAAATATATTTTTCAGCGATATGTAGAGGGGGCTGGAAGTAGAGTAATATCGCATGAGCTCGCCGATAAAGGCGTTAAGGCACCATATGGGTCTACAAGATGGTCTGAATCAACAATTCTCAGAATGATTAGAAATGAAAAATATACAGGGGATTTGTTGCAAGGAAAGACATTTACCTTTGACCCAATTACAAAACGTCGCTTACTAAATCAAGGAGAAGCTGATCAGTATTATCTAAAAGATCATCATGAAGCAATTATTTCAAGGGAATTATTTGACCAGGCACAGTAT
Source organism: Grylomicrobium aquisgranense (assembly GCF_033971865.1). Classification (NCBI taxonomy): domain Bacteria; kingdom Bacillati; phylum Bacillota; class Erysipelotrichia; order Erysipelotrichales; family Erysipelotrichaceae; genus Grylomicrobium; species Grylomicrobium aquisgranense. The sequence goes on from NZ_JALBUR010000029.1 coordinate 2,159, forward strand.
GTTCTGAAGAAAAGAGCTGAACCGCTGCATAATCCAATGGTAAACCAACGTGATTACCGTACACTCTATTCCAGGAAACATGCTCTAAGTGGAATGATTCGATGTGGCTTTTGTGGAGCTACATTTTCGCGCAGACAATGGCATTCAAATACCAAATACGAAAAAATAATGTGGTCTTGCTCGACTTTGGCAAGATTTGGTAGAGTTTATTGCCCTGAAACAAAACAAATTGAGGAGGCAGCTATAACATCTGCTTTTGTGGAATCATATAAGATTATTACTCAGGATAATCAAGATGTTTTACAAGAATTCCTTGATCGAACTGAGCATGTTCTGAATACCAAACATTCTGACAAGAGTAATGTGGCCATACAACAGCAAATTTCGAACTTGAAAACAAAAATGAACAAACTGGTTGATTTGCGCTTAGAAAATAATGTTGATAATGACACCTACCTGAAAAAGAAAAAAGAGATTGAATATCGTATAAAGCGTGCTGAAGCACAGTTAACATCAGCAGAGGATGCGAAGATCGAAAGACAGGCTTTAAAAAAACGTATTTCTTCTATGAGGAAAATGCTTAAAGATGGCTGTATCATAAAGGAATTTGATCGTCAAGTATTTGAAAGTATTGTTGATTATGTAATTATAGGCGGTTATGATGATCAAGGAAATGCTGATCCGTTCAAGATCACATTTGTCTATAAAACCGGTATTGAGGACAACAAGGATATTCAGCAATTTAAGCCAAAGAGAATGAACGTGGCAAAAAGATTGCAATCAAAAGTTCAACTTGATAGTAATGAATTGCCGTCATCTCTAAGATCTGACAGTCGCGAGTTATGAATCACTGGAATCTGCCATTGCTTCAAATGCACAGAACATGCAGCAGTAAACTGACCGTTTTGCTTTGTACCGCATTGCTGGCAGCAGGATGCCAGCGTGCAGGGATCAAGACGATGACCATCGGGGAATGGATGCATGAAATTTCACAGCAGGCAGGCCTATCTGCAAGTGCGGAAGAAACACCATATTTTGCAAACGTAACAGCAGATTCAACCTATTTTGCGCCAATCCAGTCAGCAGCTGATTTCGGCATTCTGCAGACAGAATATGGTATTGATCCTGATGCCGACTTATCCCGGCAGTGGGCTGCCTATACGATGGTGAATCTTCTTGGCGAATCCCTTGCAGATACATCACAGCTGCGGGATGTTTCCGCATCTCCATTTGCGCAGCATTGCGAAACTGCTGTGCAGCTTGGGCTGATGAATGCCGATGCAAAACACCGCTTCTATCCAGATCGGGTCATGTCGCAGCAGGAAGCACTCGCACTGCTGGCGGATGTCGTGCAGAAGATCAATGATCCATCTTTGACCGCAAAGGAAAAGATTGTGACTGCCGCAGATGCACAGGTGGCAAGAATTGATCCGCTTTCTTTTGATGAACAGAGCGGCATCATCCTTTTAGCCCCAACGGACGGTATTGCGCCAGGCAGTATGGTGTCATGGGTGGATGAAGATGGACAGGAATATGTATATGAAGTTCATGATGTCTCCATAGATGGTTCGCAGATGGCACTGCACGCGGCACCGGCAGATCCGGGCCGTTACAGTGATGAGGTACAGTTGGAAGGGGAAGATACCATTGACTTTTCCAAGGCAGAAATACTGGAGGATCCGGATGATGATACAGCATCCATCCAGGATCCTTTTCTTTCTCCGGTATCCATCCATCAACTGCAGCGGCAGAAGACAATCCATGGCTATACCGTTGTATGGTCGGCCACTTCCAGCGGCATTACAGCTTCTGTTTCCAAAGCTCTTGGCCCTGGTGCAGAGGCAAGTGCAAGGCTGCGGCTGAATGGCATTAAGGTCAAATACAAATGGTACAGCCAAAAGGATGATGTCAAGAATGCCTTCTTCCGTCTGTCAGCCCATACAGAAGAATCCCTGCAGGTCAAAGCAGGCAGCTATAAAACGCTATATGGTGACTTCAGTACTCTGAAAGCAGCTGACTTCCCGTCTGCACTTTCCGGCTTTCTGAAGGAAAAGAAAGAAATGGTGGAAACCGAGATTCCGATCTGCACCATTCGGGTTCCTGTCAGCGGCTCCTCCACGGTAACCATCAAGGCAAAGCTCTTTCTGCGGCTTTTTACCAGCGGTAAGGTTCAGCTGACATTAAGCCAGAATCATGTCATGGGAATGGAAGCACGCAATGGCAGCGTCCGCGCTATCCGTGAATTTGATCATGATCAGAATGCTTTGATAAAAGCGGATTCCGGACTGACTGGCAATGTGCGTTTCTCTCTGGATTTCATGAAACAGCAGCTGATGGATATCAGTATGGAAGCAGGGGCAAAGGCACTTGTTTCAGCAACCATGCATCTGTTTGACGAAGAAGGAAAAATGGAAAGTACTGCCTCACAATACGATGCAGATGTAACAGAGGAGCTTGCCCAGGGCAATCCAGATGTCCTGGTATGCACGGATATCAATGCCTACTGGCTTCTGAAACTGCATCTGAATTCATCCTCTTCACTGCTTGGCAGACTTGGCTTCGGCAAAGATCTGTCGATTCTGGATGGAGAGAATGCATCCATATTCCCTCATGGCAGAAAACATATGGAAAACTGGCAGTTTGTTGATCGATGCTCACGCACCAGCCGCAAAGAAGTAATTCAGAAAGACAGTATTGCCGTCAGAGAACGGATCCAGCTGGCTTCTTATGCCAGAGCCGTCGGTGTTGGTGAAACAGTACCAATTGAGATTACAGGCCTGCCAAAGGGATATGCAAAGAAAGATCTTGTTTATTCATGTGCAGATTCCGCAATTGCGGCAGTTTCCAGGGATGGCATCATTACCGGGATACAGCCTGGCAGCACCGAAGTGACAGTATCCACCAGTGATGGCAAATACAAGGTACAGCTTTCTGTGCTTGTGCCATCTTCATCCGCACTATGATCATCCTGCAGGAAGAAAACGGCCGTCTTTCTGCAATGCACAGTGAAGGACGCAGCCATCCTCTGCAGTTGTTTGGCAGATGGATTCTGCTCTGGCAGCTGCAGGATGAGGAAGCCATGCGCCTGCCTGCAGATATCAATGAAGTCATACACGAAAAGCTTCTGCACAGAAGACATCTGGTCTTTCAGTACAAAGAACAGACATCCTCGCTTTCTCTGTATGAGGGAAATGGATATGGCAGCTATGTCAAATATGCTCTGGATAACAGCATTGTGACGATTGGCTCAGCCGTGGAAAATGATGTTTATCTGCAGGATGAGCATCTTCTTCCTTCGCAGTTTCAGATTCATCTGCTCACACGCAAGATTTATGCTGCGGATGGCACGCAGAAGGCATTTCTCAATGGCAGACAGATGGAAAGAGAAGAATCTTTTACAGACGGGATGGTGATGCAGATTCTGAATCTAAGGATCATCCTGTCTGCCTCTTTCCTGATGATCAATCAGGGACCGAATATTTTTTGTTCCCTGGATGCTTACCATCCGGATTGTCACGTGCATATGATCCGTGATCTGCAGCCGCTGCATTTTGTACGCAGTGTGTTTCCAGATACCGGAATGATGTGTGAAAGGATCGAAGCACCAAGGAAACAGGAGATTGCAGCAGAAGAGGGAAGGCCTTTGTTTTTGATGATGGGACCGCCGCTGATGATGGCAGTTGGTGCGTTCACTATGGGCAGTCTGAGTGCCTGGAACAGTTATCTTGACGGACGTTCCTGGCAGCAGGTTCTGCCAATGATATTGCTGCCGGGACTGATGGCAGTCAGCACACTGCTGTTTACACCATTAAACCGGCTGTATGAGATCAGAAAACGGAAAAAACAGCTCAAAAGATGTGAAGAAGCGTATCAAAGCAGCTGCCTCACCATGATTGCACAATGGGAAGACCAGGCGCAGAAATATCAGAACATGTGTGATGCTCTGTGGCCATCTCCCTGCTATCTGCATAAAGATATTGATCAGCTGCGCCATCTTTCGTGCCTTGATCCACTGGATCAAAGATTCTGGCTTGTGCACTGCGGTATGAGAGAAAATCACGTCCAGTGCTCTGAAGCTGCCATCCAAACTGCACTGCGGCAGAAGATTCCGAATATTCCTTTTGTTTTTTCAATAGACGAAGGAATGACACATATTCACGATGAAAGTCCGGAAAAGACAATTCAGAACAGTATTCTGCTGCAGCTGATGTGCCGCCACAGTCCCAAAGATCTTTCCCTGATCTTTGTTCTTCAACATCCCGATGATTTTCCATCTGCCATGATGATTCCACATGCCCGCTACAATGGCAGACGGATGATCATGTCATTGGAGACCTATGAAAGCAAAGGCATTCAGATTGAAGACAACAGAACTGCTTTGATCATATGCTTTGCACAATGCGAAGTGTCTATGCAGGGAAAGCGCATGCTTGTCTTTTCAAATGTATTTCAGCCTGAGGCAGACCGTGTGCTGCAGTATGATAACTGCCGCGGCCAGCTGATTGAGCGTTGTCATCAGCAGGTGATCCCATTTGTATCACCAGCCTGGAATGGGCTTGATCTGCTGAGAATGAGCAGTGCCATGGCATGGGGAAACCTGACAGACAATCTTCAGGAGAAAAAGACATTTCTGGAAATTCATGGCATGCAGGAAGTACGTGAAGCAGACATCGTTGCACGCTGGCAGAACAATCACGCTTCACGAAATCTGAAAGCTGTGATCGGATCAAAAGGACAGCGGCGCATTATTCTGGATCTGCATGAACACCAGGATGGGCCGCATGGCCTCATTGCCGGAACAACCGGGTCCGGCAAGAGTGAACTGATCCTGACAATGTTATTGTCGCTGGCCGTAACCTATTCCCCGCAGGATGTGCAGATAGGCATCATCGATTTTAAAGGAAATACGATCGCGCAGGCACTGACGATGCCGGATGGCAGGCTGATTCCGCATGTGGCAGGTGTTCTTTCCAATCTCGAAGCACATCATGCCCAAAGAGCCATTGTATCGCTGCAGAATGAATGCCTGAACAGGCAGAAACTGTTTGTTAGACTGCATGAGAAAACGGGTGAAAATATCAATGACCTGGATGCCTACCGCATGGCATGGAAACCGGAAACAAACCTGCCGTATCTTGGCCATCTGGTTGTGGTCATTGATGAATTTGCCCAGCTTAAGCAGGAGATGCCGGCTTTCATGGATGACCTGATCGCCATGGCACGAATCGGGAGATCACTTGGTATTCATCTGATTCTGTCAACCCAGAAACCTGCTGGTGTCATCAATGATCAGATCTGGGCAAATACCCGCTTTAAAATCTGTCTGCGTGTCATGGATGAACAGGATTCAAGGGAAATCATCAAAGATCCCTGTGCGATCAGTCTGGGTTTACCTGGCAGCTTCTATCTGAAACGGGATCAGCAGCTTGTCAAGGGTCAGGCAGGCTATGTCAACGGCCCATGTGCCAATACAAAAGATGGGATCCAGCAGCTTTCCATCTTTGGCAATGCAGTGGCAGAAAGCCGGCACCATCCAATTGTCTCCGAGCGTATGCTGGCCCTGAGTGCTCTTGCAAAAGCAAAGAAAGAAACCGGGATGCAGGCAGAACAGCTTTGGCTGGACGAGCCTGGAAAACTGACAGCCTGTGATATTAAAGGCAGACATGTCATTGGGATCCTGGATGATTACTGGCACCGTGTTCACCGTCCGTATCTGCGTCAGGAAATGATGGCAGTCTTCAGCGAACAGGCAAAAAGTACAGATGCCTTCTTTGAACTGCTTGTTTACAAATGCTGTGTGGATGCAGGCACAGAAGAAATCTATGTCATTGCCGGCAAGCAGGATACAGGCCGCTATGACAAATGCAGACGCCTTTCTGGCGTAATTGACTGCCAGGATGAAGACCGTCTGCTTCTTCTGCACCATCATCTGGAACAAAACAAGACAAAGGCAGTTCTGCTGCTCAAAGATTATCGCATGTTAGCTGCCGGCAGTATCAAAACACAGGAACTGCTGCACCGCTGGATCCAGCACCATGCCCAGATGCATCTGTCACTATGCATCTTTGCATCGAATGCATCCATCGTGCAGTATCAGGATCTGCTTTGTTTTTCACAAAGAATTGTACTTGGCTGTTCCAGCCGCCAGGAAGCAGCCACAATCTTTGAAATGCCGGTTGGTGAACTGCCGGCAAAAGAAGGCAGGGCGTGGGTGATCGATGAGGATCACCTGCTGCAGATCAGCTGGCCGCAGGTGGACGAACACCTGCATTCAGATCGAAACGCCCCATGGCTTCTGCCATCCATGCCTGCGCATATCAAACCATCACTCTGTCATGAAAAGGGAATTGCCATTGGCATTTCCTGCAAAGACTATCAATGGAAACTGTCACCAGAAGATAAACTTTTGATCGTAACAGCACTGTCACCAGACAATGCACAGAATTTTCTGCGTGCACTGCAGCAGCAGAAACTGACAGTGGCCTTTGGCTATAAGCAGTTAGCCGGCATGATCCATGGCATTGTTTTTGTGACGCTGCCTGAGATTGTCAAATGCGTGCCGGACATGTACACCATCCTGTTTGTCGGTCCTGGTCTGAAACATCAGTACACACTGCATGCAAAGATTGAAGAGGATCTGCGCAAAGAGGAAGGCATGCTGTTTCGCAATGGAAGCTATGAAAAAATCCGCCTGATTGAAGCGGATGATGAAGTACAAAAGGAGGAAGCCGATGCCACAGCAGATTACCGTGTTTCTCTTTGTTGCAATCATGCAGAAATGGTATGAATGCAGGGTGAACCGTTCCATGAATTTTCAGAGTGTATTTACGGCTTTGATTGAGATGAATGCCAGGGAAGATGGCTGGCAGTTTGCACAGAGCAGACCGCTTGCCGTTTATGAATATGCCAGCGGCCGAGAATGTGATACAGATATATCGCTGTCAGCCTGCGGGGTAATGGACGGCATGTCATTTCTGCTTTTCTAATCAAAGCGGTGATGAAAGGAACAATGCTGGCAATATGACTCAGTCAGCATATTGCGCCGGATCCCGTTCACCATATTCACATAGCGCTTTGAAGCAAGCAGAACATCAAGAGAAGCATCATGCAGATTGCCAAAAGCAATATTGCCATCATAGTCAAGACAGCAGGGAACAAGCGTGCCATCAGCCAGAACGCCAATCTGATCCACCGCACCATGACAGCGGCCCTTTATACTGCTTTCAACGTTCTGCTGTCCCGGCCAGGTAAAGGCATTGTCAAAATCAACGTACACATGCGGCATGATCTGATAGTTCGCATTGCGCACAGATGGCACAAAGGAATAGTGATCCTGCAGATACTGCAGGATCTTTTGGGCATTGTCATGATGCAGTGCATCATCCCGCCAGAACCGGATTTCAACAGTTGGATGGCCCTCAGTACTTGCCTGATTCATGACTCTTTGTATCTGCTGGATCAGATCTGACGGATCTGTATTCTGATATGGTACCGACTGCAGGGATATGGATAGTTTGCGCAGAGAAGAATGCGATAAAAGATCCGGATGCATGTACAGCAGACTGCCATTGGTCACAAGCTGCACCTTCATTGCATGATCATCACAGATCGCCATGATCTGATCAAAATCTGGATGCAGCAAAGGCTCACCCTGGACATGCAGGTAAATATAATCGGTATATTTCTTCACCTGCGGAAGCAGGGAGGCAAAAAAGTCAGGTGACATTCTTGCAGGGCGACGGTGATGATGGGCACAGAATGCACAGGATAAATTACATTGATTGGTAATCTCAAGATAGACGCGTTTGATCATGAGCACCATTATAACAGCGGAAACAGACAAAAAAAGAGGCACATGCCTCTTGTTGAATCAGTTGTGGATAAAGCTGCGCAGGAAGTTCTTTGTAATTTCACTGTCAGGATTCTGAAACAGCTTTTCAGGCGTTCCCTGTTCCTCAATAATACCGTTGTTCATGAACACAACCCGGTCAGAAACATCTCTGGCAAAGGACATCTCATGCGTTACCACAATCATCGTGAGTCCTTCCTTGGCAAGATCCTTCATAACATTGAGAACCTCACCAACCATTTCCGGATCCAGAGCACTTGTCGGCTCATCAAAAAGCATCAGCTTCGGATCCTGACACAGAGCACGGGCAATTGCCACACGCTGCTTCTGACCGCCGGAAATCTGTCTGACATCTGCCTTGGCAAAGTCGGCCATGCCAACTTTGTCCAGCAGTGCCATTGCTTTTTCCTCAGCCTCTTTGCGGGATCTGTGCAGCACCTTCATCTGCGGCTTGACACAGTTTTCCAGTACATTCATGTTGTTGAACAGATTGAACTGCTGGAAACACATGCCGACCTTGGCGCGGTAGGCATTGACATTCTTTGTCTTGAGAATATCATTGCCAAACACTTTGATCACGCCGCTGTCCGGCTTCTCCAGCAGATTGATACAGCGTAACAGGGTAGACTTACCAGAACCGGAACGGCCGATCAGGCAGACAACTTCACCTTCATTGACATTGAAATCAATGCCCTTCAATACTTCCAGACTGTCGAAGCTCTTATGAATATCCTGGATTTCAACTAACGGTTCACTCATTTCAGGGCTCCTTTTTCTGTTGTCTTGCGTCTTGCCAGTTTGATGCTTTCAGGTGAAGTATCACTCATTGGCAGTGTCATTTTGCTGCCTTTGTTCATATGCTTTTCAATTGCATTGAGAATTACGGCCGCAATCAGGTTGAGGATGAGATAGATCATTGCCTCAATGAAGTACGTTTCTGTAAAGTGGAAGGTTGTTCCGGCAATAGACTTCGCCTGGAACATCAGCTCGGTGATGGAGATAATCATCAGGACCGAAGAATCCTTGATGTTGACAATCAGCTCATTGCCAATGGCAGGGAAGGCATTGCGTACTGCCTGGGGAAGCACAACCGAGATCATGGTCTGTGCATTGGACATACCCAGTGATCTTGCTGCTTCTGTCTGACCGGGATCCACGGCCTGAATGCCAGAACGGATGATTTCTGCCATATAGGCACCGGTATTGATCGAAATAACAGTTAATGCTGCCTGCAGTGCTGTCCAGTTGAAGACATGCAGCAGGGCATAATAGAAGAACAGAGCCTGAACCATCATTGGTGTTCCACGGAAGATGGTGATGTAGATGTTGGCCAGAATATCGAAGAATTTTTTGACGAAACGAGCAGGTTTTGGTGTTGTGTAATCCGGTTTTACTGCGCGCAGGCCGCCAACAAGCAGACCAAGAAGATAACCGCATACTGTACCAACGATGGCTACTAACAACGTAGTGCGGATGCCAAGCAGCAGGCTGGACCAGTAAGTCCTCAGAATATCAATGACGTTTTGAATAAACATGAATACTTCCTGCTAACTTTTAGTCCTGGGATGCCGGCTGGTTCTTGACAGCCGTCTCCATCATCTGTTCACGCTCATCATCGGAAATGGTATCCAGAGCACTCTGCAGAGAATCCAGCAGATCCTTGTCATCCTTGCGTACAGCAACAGATACGGACGCATCCTTATCAGCACCCGTGAAGCCCTTGCCATCCTCGAAGGTAATGTATGTCAGATCCGGATTTGCCTCAACAACACCCTTGGCAACCGGCAGCTCTGATGTCACGGCATCCACAGCACCAGACTGCAGTGCCTGAATAGCAGCCGGGAAGGTCTCAGCACCAGGCTGATGCTGAACATTCGGAATCTGATCAATGATTGTATCGTACAGTGTGTTCAGCTGGCCAATGACCTTCTTGCCAGAGAAGTCTTCCAGCGATGTGGCATTGGCAAGATCGGAATCCTTCTCAACAATGATCACTTCAGTAGAAACATAATACGGTGTTGTGAAGGCAACTTCCTGTTCACGCTCCTCAGTATCTGTCATACCAGCGATGATGGCATCAATCTGATTGTTCTGCAGAGACAGAATCAGGTTGTCCCAGTCAAGCTTGACGATCTTGACCTGCTTGTTGGTCTTTTCCGCAAGCTTTTCCGCCATCATGACATCATAGCCATCGCAATAGTCAACACTTGTAATCTGCTGGGAAGTATCGGTCTTCTCAGTGGTTGTCCAGTTATACGGTGCATAGTTGCACTCCATGCCTACGCGGAGTGTATTCGCATCAGCACTTGCAGAAGCAGATGCAGCCGCAGCGGAACCAGAACCGCAGCCAGCCAGCATGACGGCACATAATGCAGAAACAGAAACAGAGCGAATTGCGTTTTTCATTTTCTTTTCCTCCCGAATAAGAAAACCGTATGCTATTACACACACGGTTTATTTACATCCGGTAAGTAATAGCGCCTCTTCTTGCGAAGGAGTGGCTGAGATGTTTTCCCAGCCCCCACGCTGCATGCCTGCCAGCATGCACGTTCGGCGGTGATTGCCTTTCACTCCATTCACAGCCCGCCGGCTCCCGGAGTTACTCATCTGCACCGCAACCTCTATTCAGTTTTCTTGTGTAAAATGTAACACTGTGAAAAAAATTGTCAACTGTCAGTTGTTATCATTTTCAGCCAAATTGGAAATCATGACACATGCACAAATGCACCCGAGGCCGGATGAATACCTGCGGATATGTTATAATGGGCCCGCTATGGATGCTGTACTATTGCTCAACAAACCAGCTGGAATGACCAGCTTTGCGGCAGTCCGCAGATGCCGCAGTCTCCTGCAGGAAAAAAAGGCCGGACATACCGGCACGCTGGACCCCAATGCCACAGGACTCATGATTGTGCTGCTTGGCAGATATACAAAACTTGCACCATACTGTATATCGAATCATAAACATTACATTGCCTCTTTTTCCTTCGGAAAAGAAACCGATACCCAGGATATCTGGGGAAACGTTCTGCAGGAGGATATACCGCAGCCTGTTTCCGATGCGCAGCTGCAAAGTGCCTGCCTTCCTTTTCTGGGCGACATTCTGCAGGTACCCCCTATGTACTCTGCAATTAAGATCAATGGTCAGAAACTGGTGGATCTGGCCCGCAAAGGACGGGAAGTAGAACGCAAGGCAAGGCCGGTGCATATCAGTTCTCTGGCCGTGACAAAAAAGGGTGACAACCTGTATCAGATGGATGCAGTTGTCTCTTCTGGTACCTATATCCGCACCCTGATTCAGGATTACTGTCATGCACTGGGACAGATCGGGACAATGACATCGCTGCAAAGGGTATCCATCGAGAATGTAAATCTGTCACAGGCAGCTGATTTTGACTGTCTTGAAAAAGGTATTGTTTCACCCAGGATGGTCATTGATCCAATGTGGCTCCAGGTGGATGGAAATCCGTATGAAAAAGAAATCCGCTGCGGTAAGCCGCTGGCGCTGGATGTGCCTTCATCCACTATTGTCCTGTGCAGCCATGATGATGTCCTGGCTGCCTATGAAAAAAAAGAAGATGGCTTGTACCACTGTCAAAGGGGGTTGTTCTGATGCGCATTATCCGCGTAAGTCTATCAAATCTGAAGAGAAGCAGGACGCCGATGTGTGCCTGCATCGGTTATTTTGACGGCCTGCACAAAGGCCACCAGAAACTGCTGTCAGAAACAGTTGCTATGGCAAAGCGCCACAATTGTGAAACCGGCATGATCACCTTTGATCCGGATCCCTGGGTCGTCATTAAAGGTATGCAGCACGTCCGTCATATCTCCACGATGCGCCAGCGCATGAACCTGGCTGTCAAGCTGGGCATGGACAATATCATCCTGCTGGAATTCACCCGTGAAATGAGCGAACTGTCTCCACAGGATTTCATTGACAAAGTGCTTGGCTCTTTGAATCTGCAGGGGCTTGTATGCGGCTTTGATTTTCACTTTGCCTACAAGGGCACCGGTGATACCGAATTTCTGAAAGCACATGTCCCATATGAAGTGGAAGTGGTACCGCCGGTAGAGGATGAACATGGCAAGATTTCCTCGACCCGCATTTCACAATGCATCACAGAAGGCAGAATGGAAGAAGCCAAACGCATGCTTGGCTATCCGTTTGCCATAGAAGGCAAAGTTGTCCATGGCCGCCACCGCGGCACCGGCATGGGCTTTCCGACTGCCAACGTGGAATTTGACGATGAATACCTGCTGCCCAAGACCGGTGTCTATGCTGGCATTGCAACGGTTGGCCGCAAATCCTATGAAGCCATGATCAACCTTGGCCGCAATCCTACCTTCAATGATATCGACCATCTTTCACTGGAAGCGTATCTGCTTGATTTTTCCGGAGATCTCTATGACCGGCACATCAGTCTTGCCTTTTTGAAATACATCCGGCCCGAGGTCCGCTTTCAGAATAAAAACAATCTGATCATGCAGCTGGAACAGGACTTAAGGGATATCAGAGATTATTTTGACCATGAATGAAGAATATAGAAAACGCATGCAGTCACTTCTGGGAGAGAAAGACTGCCAGCGCTATTTTGCATTGCTGGATACTGCCCCAAGGAGAGGGTTCCGTGTCAATACACTCAAGATTGACGATGACAGCCTGTTTGCATTAACGCATCTTGAAAAAGAAAAGACCCCGTTTGCGAAAAATGGGTATTATCTGCACGGGGAAACCGGCCTTGGTGCTACCCCGGCAGCTGTAGCAGGACTGTTTTATATGCAGGAGCCAAGTGCTTCCGCAGCCGTCACCATTCTGCATCCTGAAAAAGGCATGAAAGTATTGGATCTTTGCGCAGCACCTGGCTCCAAAAGCACCCAGATCGCCGAGATGCTGGACAACACAGGCTTGCTTGTCTCCAATGAAATCAATACCAAAAGAGCAGGCATTCTGCTGGAAAACATCGAGCGCAGCGGCACTGCCAATACCATGGTGCTGAACAGCGATACAAAACATACAGCCAATGCCTTTCCTGCTTTTTTTGATGCTGTGCTCTGTGATGCACCATGCTCTGGGGAAGGTATGATGCGTAAAAACGAAGAAGCGCGCAGACAATGGAGTGAGAAGCTCGTCTATGACTGTGCTTCTTTGCAAAAAGAGATCCTTGACAATGCCTATGCATGTCTGAAACCAGGGGGAAGAATGGTCTACTCGACATGCACCTTTGCACCTGAAGAAAATGAGATGCAGATTTCTGCTTTCCTGCAGCGCCACCCTGATATGCATACAATTCCCATTGATGTACCGTTCGGCCGGCCGGCACTTGCGTGCAGCGGTCATACAGAATATGCACGCCGCATTTATCCAATGGATGGCGGCGAAGGACATTTCATCTGTCTGATGGAAAAGCAGGATGATACAGAAATCTCGTCATCCACAGGGCTAATCAAATCTGAGCAGCTGCCTGCCTGTGCGGCAAAATTCCTGCAGGAAAATCTGGAGAAGCCATACCCGTATATGCTTTCAGTCAGAGGCAGAATCTATGGCGGTGTCTCACCGTTTTATCAGGCGGATGGATGCCGCCTGATGCGCCATCAGGTTTTCCTTGGTGAAGAACGCAATGGGCGCTTTGAGCCTGCCCATAATCTGTTCACCTCTGCCTGGGGAAGCTTTAAGAACAAAGTGGAACTCAGCGATGATGAGGTATGCCGCTACCTGCGCGGAGAGGTTATTCCCCGTGCCATGGACAGGGGATGGTACGCTGTCTGTTTCAAAGGATATGTGCTGGGCGGTGCCCACAGTGACGGCAAAATGCTGAAGAACAAATATCCCAAGGCACTGCGGCTGAGGTGATGCAGACATGGAAATGAAGTTGTTTGATTTTATTGACGATACCATCCGGTATTACAACCTGCACAAAGCAGGCTATGAATATGTCATGGGACAATTGCAGCAGTTCTGCAGGCTGCTGTGCCAGGATGACAAAGATGCCGTTGTCTCTCTGCAGAGCCGCATCAAGGCAGAGGATTCTCTCAAGGAAAAACTCATCCGCAATCAGTTCTATCTGCAGTGCAAAGACGGCGAAGATGCCATTGCCCATCTGTCTGATCTGATCGGCATTACCATACAGTGCCGTTTTATCCGCAATGAAAATGAGATCTATCAGCACCTGTTCCGTCATTTTGATCAGCCGCAAACCGGTTATGCCTGCGCAAAAGAGAATGAAAACTGCTGGCTGAATCTGCGCATGCCGCAGCCCCAGTACCAGCGCAATGGCTTTACCATCTATCGTCTGGATGGCTATTATCTGTTTAATGGCACAAAGGTGAACTATGAGCTGCAGATCAAGTCCATGGTGCACAATTTCTGGAGTGATATCGAACATCAGGTTGTTTACAAGAATCCAGATTTTGTCGTATATGACCGCTTCAATAAATCTATGCTTGGCGCCATCCGGGATAATCTGGATGTTGTCGACAGACAGCTGGAAATCATGTACAACGAGATTTCGGATGAATCAAGCCGCAAGCAGATCGGCATGGATGAGAAGGGCTTCAAGGTCTTTACTGCCCAGAGCATCAACGAACTGGTCAACCGGAAAATGATTGAGTCCGTCGGCTTCACAACGGATTTTAAAAAGTGCAGTGCCATTCTTGCGCAGTACATCTATATCCGCGACTTTGTCAACGGCACGCACAACCGTGAGATGATGGTGGACTATCTGGAACACCTCAATTACCTGGCACAGTCAGAAATTGACTTCAAACAGGAAATCTTTCTCGAAAAACCGTATGTCAGCGAAGATGTTTTCTGCAGTAAACTTGGCACATTCTGGCAGTCTGTGATCAATACCGATTTCCAGTGGCATATCTTCTTTGCCATGCTGTTTTCCATTCAGCCCGGCAATAACTTTGAGGATATGGATGACTTTGTCCATGTGATTGAAAGGCTGCTTGTACAGCCCGGCTGGTTTGCATCGACGTTCACTAACTATCGAGACAGAGAAAGACAGCAGACCCATGATGTGCTTCTTTCTGTACTTGCGGAAGGACTGATCAGCTGCGGTAAGGTAGACATTGTGCATGAGGACAATCTGCACAAAGTCATGGAAATCTTCCGGAAGTTTGTGAGCTTCTGTGAAGAGAAATATCCGGATTATCAAAGCTTTGCGGACAGTGAGAAAGCAGTGCGGACAACACTTTTGCATCAGATCAGCATTATTTTCCAATAGGTGCCTGCTGGGAAGATGCTATAATAAACAACAGAAAAAAGGAGCAGTAATATGGCGCAGGATTATGTAATTCTTGACAAGAAAAATGAGAATGGAATGATTGCCATCAATAAATCGGTCTTTGAGTCGATTGCTGAGATCAGCATTGGTGATATTGAAAACGCTGTGGCAGTAAAGGAGACACGTTTCTCCAAGCCTGTATCTGTCAGAATTGATAAGGGTGAGCTGCTGGTCACGGCGGATATTAAGGTGAAGTATGGTGCCAATGTGAATGCCACGGCAGAACTGCTGCAGAATAAGATCTATGAGAATATTCTGTTTATGACCGGGTATAAGGCATCAGATGTCACTGTGAATGTCACAGGATTTGAGATTTAACTTGACAAAGAGGCAGTTAACAGGTTTAATAGACAGGTAATCTGAAAGACGGAAAGAAGAAGCACCGCTTCTCACCCGAGTATCCCATGGGATCTGGGTAGAAATGCCGAAGAAACGATTTAGGAATCCAAGGCAGGTGCGTGTATCGGTACCTGTTTTTCAGTTATATGAGGAGGTTTGCTTGGCAAAGTACAGAAGAAGTAACAGTAACGGTAAAAAAGGACCGGAAGACCTGGTTAACGAAGCAATTCGTTTCCGGGAAGTTCTCGTCATTGGCCCGGATGGTGAACAGCTTGGCACAATGACGCGTCGCGAGGCACTCGATAAAGCATATGACATGAATCTGGATCTTCTTTGTGTTGCACCGAATGCCAAAGTCCCGGTCTGCAAGATCCTCGACTATGGCAAGTATCACTTTGAAGCACAGAAGAAAGCCAGAGAAGCGAAGAAGAATCAGCATGTTACGGAAGTGAAGGCACTGCGTGTCTCACCGGTAATTGACCAGCATGATTTTGATACCAAGCTGGAACGTTCCAGAGCTTGGATCGAAGATGGACAGAAAGTCCGTATCGATATGAAGTTCAGAGGAAGAATGATTACCCGTCAGGAAGTCGGCCGTGAAATTATGCATAAGTTCATGGACGGTATTTCTGATATTGCAAACGTTGAGAAAGCCCCCAGTATGGAAGGCAACACAATGTCTGTTGTGTTTGCACCAAAGAAGAAATAAGGAAAAGGAGAAGTCACTATGAAAGCAAAAGCAAGAAAGCCCAAGAAGATCAGAATGAAGACAAAGAAGACCTTCGCAAAGCGTTCTAAGATTACCGGCAGCGGCAAACTCGCTACAAGCCACAACTACATTTCGCATTTTGCAGCTAACAAGACTCACAAGCAGAAGATGCATCTGAGAAAGCGTACAACTGCAAATAAGACAGATTTCAAGCGTGACAAGCAGCTGCTGCAGGGTTAATTGGAGGATAGGTAAAGATGAGAGTTAAAGGATCAACACCTACACGTAATAGACGTAAGAAGGTTTTAAAGCTTGCCAAGGGTTATTTTGGCAGCAAGCATCTGCTCTACAGAACAGCCAATGAGCAGGTCATGCGTTCCCAGCGTTATGCGTTTGCTGGCAGAAAGCAGACAAAGAGAGACATGCGCAAGCTCTGGATTGCCAGAATCAACGCAGCTGTCCGTCCTTATGATCTGTCCTACAGCAAGTTCATGCATGGTCTGAAGCTGGCCAACATCAACATCAACAGAAAGATGCTGTCCGAGATCGCCATTCATGATGAGAAGGGATTCAAGGATCTGGTTGACGCATCCAAAAATGCGCTGAACGCATAAAAAAAAGATTGCTTTCAATTTCTGTCTGTAGTAATATAGGCAGGCACGAGGGAAACCTCGTATGGCGAGTTGGTGAAGCGGCTTAACACACCGCCCTCTCAAGGCGGCATTTCACGGGTCCGAATCCCGTACTCGTCACTGAATAAGATTCCTCAAGGAATCTTTTTTTATATTCTCTGTTATTACGCATAAGCATAAAAAAACCGGCTTTTCAGCCAGTTTTACTAACTCATTAAGCCTGTTCAGCCGTTTCCTTTTCCAACTGTGCAATGGAAAGATCCAGACGGCGCAGCGTTTCTTTCTTACCAAGAATCTCGGCAATTTCAATCGCACCGCCAGGTGTAAACTGTTTGCCTGAAATGGCAAGACGCAGCGGGAACAGCACCTGTCCATTCTTCAGACCCATCTGCTTTGGCAATGCAAGCAGTACTTCGTGCAGATGATCCTGTGTCCAGTCTTTCTCATCAATCTTCTCCAGAGCCTCTTTTGCGGCTTTCAGAGAAGTCAGAGATACCGGCAGTGTTGTCTTCATCTTCTTGTTCACATACAGATCTGTACTGAAGGAAGGGAAGACATCAAAGAAATCGACCATCTCCGGAATCTCAGTCAGTGTGTTGGCACGCTGCTGCAGAATTGCCGCAATTTTCTTACCGTCAAAGTTACCCTTGACACCCTGTTCAATATACGGCTTGACCAGCTTGTAATAGCTGTCCAGATCCATATTGCGCAGCCACATGCCATTGATCCACTTCAGCTTCTCCGGATCAAAGATGGCGCCAACCTTACCAATACGTTTCACATTGAATGCTTTGGCAAGCTCATCCAGTGTGAAAATTTCACGGTCATCCTCTGGCGACCAGCCAAGCAGGGCAATATAGTTCAGAATTGCCTCAGGCAGATATCCCTTGGCAACCAGATCCTGGAAGGACGCATCGCCATTACGCTTGGAAAGCTTATGATGCTCATCCTTCATAACCGGCGGGCAGTGAATATAGCGGGGAATATCCCAGCCGAAGGCATTGTAAATCAGATTGTACTTCGGCGTCGAAGACAGATACTCCATACCTCTGACAACATCTGTAATACCCATCAGATGATCATCGACAACGTTGGCAAAATTATAGGTAGGGAAGCCATCACTCTTGATCAGAATCTGCTCATCCAGTGTCTCATTGTCAACTGTGATGCGGCCGAACACTTCATCATCAAAGGATGTTGTGCCTGTTTCCGGAATGGTCTGACGAATGGTGAAAGGCTCACCCGCCGCAATCCGCTTCTCTGCTTCTTCAATCGTCAGCTTCTTGCACGGATCATCATACTTGAAGGACTCACCGCGTGCTTCCTGCAGCTCTCTCTGGGCATTGATCATGTCCTCATCACAGAAACAATAATGTGCACCGCCCAGGCGGATCAGTTCCTTTGCATACTTCATGTACAGACCGCTCTTGACACGCTCAGACTGTACATACGGACCAACCGGACCGCCGACATCCGGTCCCTCATCATGATCCAGATGGCACTGCTTCAATGTCTCATAAATAATATCCGTTGCGCCTTCCACAAGTCTGCCCTGATCCGTATCCTCAATACGCAGAATGAAGACACCATTCGGATCCTTGCGTGCAACAAGATATGCATAAAGCGCAGTCCGCAGGTTGCCAATGTGCATGTACCCGGTAGGGGACGGCGCAAATCTCGTTCTAACTGTCATTTTTATGCTCCTTTACCAACACGTATTTTACCGCAAACAGGCATAGATACAATCACAAAGACACTGCGCAGCTTGCGTGTTCCTGACAAACTTGTTAGAATCCAGATATCAGTACAGCGTTGGATTCATTATGTAATTTCCAAAATGCATATCATAATTAAGAGGCATATCAACGCCGGAAAGGATATCTATGAGCAGAGACACAGAAAAGATCATGAAAGAACTCTTCGGGTATATTGAGAAAAACGGCGGTGCTGAAACGGATGAGGATTTCAGGCGCATGGCAGATCAGTTCATCATGAATTACAACGCATCCATTCACGATCAGCCAGGCTTGAATGAAGACACAGCCCAAACAAGTGATGACTGGATGGAGCTTGCGGAAGAGACGGATGATAAAGATGATGCGATCCGGTATGCGCGCAATGCGCTTTCACTGGATCCGGACAATCTGGATGCCGAAACAATGATTGCATTTAATACAGATCACGAAGATGTTCTCGACAATCTTCTTGCCATGCGTAAAGTCTGTGATCATGGCGAAAAGCTGATGAAGCAGCATGGCTATCTGAACAAGGATGCAGGTGAGTTCTGGATGGTTCTGGAAACACGTCCTTATATCCGTGCTTTGAATATGCGGATGGAGCTGGAAATCTCCTGCGGTATGTATAAGCTGGCAGAGGCAACCGGTGAAGAAATCATCAGGCTCAATAACAATGACAATACCGGTGTACGTCTGGCCCTGATGAGTCTGTATGCCACAACATTGGATCAAAAACCGGCAGAAGAACTGATTGGAAAATTCAGTGAGTATGGTCCCGACAGCGGGATGCTGTTAGCACTGTCAGCTCTGTATTTCCGCCTTGGCAATTTTGTCAAAGCAGAAGAAACACTGAGAGAACTGCAGCACAGAAACAAAGATACCCGCCGCTTCTTCAAAGCAATCACAGACCAGAAGCTTGATGATTACCGTACGGATGAAATGTCGTGGGGATATGAACCTGGCACGATATCAGAATTGATCACCATATATGATGAATCATCGTTCTTATGGCAGTCAGAAGGGATCATCTCCTATTATCTCTGGGCAGCACAGGAACTTAAGCCGCATAGGAAGACAAAGAAAAAAAGAAACTATAGATGACAGAGAATGATTTCTGCAATGATGGAACTGGGGAAGATGCTTGTATGCAGTATCTTCCTTTCTTTATGCATCAGTGACGGTCTGCCTAGATTTTTGCGAGAATGTAAAATACAGCATTGCATTTTCGAAAACCGATGGTACAATAATATCTGCTGTTGGGATATAGCCAAGCGGTAAGGCAACTGGCTCTGAACCAGTCATTTCGGGAGTTCGAATCTCTCTATCCCAGCCTGAAGATTCCTGAGTTATTGCTCAGGAATTTTTATTATGCGTAGGAGCGCTGTTGAGCACCGAAGAGGTGCGAAACAGAAAACCTCCCGCTATGCGGGAGGAAGGCCGGTGCTTCTTATAGAAAGAAGCACCCCATCTATCTAGAATGGTGATTGTCCAAG